>CAYNVI010000444.1:0-4495 GCA_964400585.1 uncultured Pirellulaceae bacterium
GACCACGGTTGCCCGGAACAACGCCGACGATGTCGACCTCTCCGGGCTGATCGAAGCGGGCTTTGGCCTCCGCTACGACCTGACGCCCGCTGCCTCTTTGCACTGCGGATACGAATTCCTCTACCTGGCCAACGTCGCCACCGCCTCGGGGCAGCTCGACACCAATGTCTCGCCGCTGCTTGGCAACCAGGTCTACGTCAACGATGAAGTCCTGATGCACGGCATTTCGGTCGGGGCTCAACTGACCTACTGATGCCGCAAGGCATCGATCGGGCTCATCGAGGCCGCCTTGTAAGCCGGGTAGACTCCGAAGATCACGCCCGTCGCGACGGAGATCCCGAAGGCGAGCACGATCGAGCCGATCGAGGTCATCGTGTCGATCCCTAAGACGGCGGTCACGACCACCGGCAGGGAAACCCCAAGCACGATCCCCAGCAATCCGCCGGCGGTGCTCAGCACCATCGTCTCGAACAGGAACTGGCGGATGATGTCGCGGCGTTTTGCCCCGATCGCCCGACGGATGCAGATCTCGCGAGTCCGCTCGGTCACCGTCGCCAGCATAATGTTCATGATCCCGATGCCACCGACCAACAGTGAGATCCCGGCGATCGAACCGAGCACGATGTTCCAGATCCGCTTTTCGTGCTCCGCCTGGGCGAGCAATTCCAGCGGGACGTGGACCTCGTAATCACGCTGCTCGGCGTGCCGGCGAGCCAGCAGGTCACGCACCATCGCCGCCGTCGGTCGGACCAATTCTTCGCTCCCGCCCTGCACGGCCAGCGTCAACTCGTTCAATTCGACGTGCTCGAACCGGCGGCCGCCCGATTGGGGAACGACTTGGATCTCGCCGAAGCGACTGCGTGCCGCCGACAGCGGGATGTAGATATCTCGATCCTGGTTGGCCGCTCCCACCTGCCCGGTGCCTGCTGCCCCGGAATCCTGCTGATGGAGCACGCCGACCACGCGATAGGCTCCTTCCCCGACCAGCAACGATTGCCCCAGCGGGTTCTCATAGCCGAACAGCGCGAGCGCGGCGCCGTGAGCCAGCACGGCGACATTGGCCATCCGCCGCTGGTCTTCGTGGTTGATAAATCGACCTCCGCGGCGAACGCGGATCGATTTGACACGACGAAATTCGGGCACCGTTCCCACGATCCGCGCATCGGGCAGGCGGCGGCGGTTGTTGCCCGCGTTTTTCCGCAGCACCACCACCGGCACGACCTCTTCCAGCGTGGGCAGCTGCTGCAGGATCCGCATGTCGCTGCGTTTCAATCCGTAGCTCTTCACCCGCGTCGACCTGCCGCCCGTCATCCCCGCCTGGTTGGCGTTGCCCGTGGACGACTCGCTTTCCATCTTCGGCTTGACGCTCCGCACGATCACGTTGCCGGCTCCCAGTTGACGGATCCGGGCCAACGCCTCCTGCTTGCTACCCTCGCCCACCGACAGCATCGCGATCACCGACGCCACCCCCAAGATCGTTCCCAGCAACGTCAAGAACGAACGCATCTTGTGCAACAGGACGTTGCGAATCGCTAGGTTCAGCGTTGCTAGATACATGGCAAGTCGATTCCCAACAGAAGGACCGCCCCCGGCGGGCGGCGGCAGGCGAAAGGCAGCGTGTGGGCGGGCGAACGAACAGCGTCCGTCTTGGAACGCCCGTCGTTACGCCTGATCCCCCGCGTTGTCCGCTCCCTCTTCGTCGAAGAAGGCCGGGGCAAGCTCGGTCGGATTCAATGCCACTTGGTCGCCCGCCTCCAACCCGGCGGTGACCTCGACCTTGGCGTCATTGGAACGCCCCAGCGAAACCGCCACCGGCTGGAGGCCCTGGGCATTTTTGACGATGCACCAGGTCTGATCGTTTTGCTGCATCACCGCCTGGACCGGCACGGCTAGCACATCGTTCAATTCATCGATGTGAATCTCGGTGACGGCGGTCATCCCCGGTTTGAGGTTCTCGACCTCGGTATCGATCGAAACGACCGTCTCGTAAACCTTCGTCCCGCTGCCGCGCCAGCCGTTTTGATCGGGCAGGACGGCCACCGACTGCACCGTGCCGGTGTACTGGCGATCGGGAAAGGCATCGACCGTGACGGTCGCCTCCAAACCGTTGTCGATCTGGTCGAGCACCGATTCGTGGACCGCCGTGCGAACCTGCATCAGGTCAAGTCGGGGGATCGACATCAGATGCTGACGGTTGCGGACAGGCACCCCCTCCCGGACTTCATCGTTGCGGTCGCTGGCGTAGGCCACCATGCCTGTTTGCGGAGCGTGAATTTTGCAAAGCTCCAATTGCGTTTGATAACGCGTTAGCCGCTCTTCTTCCTTCTTCAGCTGTTCGGTCCGTGTCCGCAGCAGCGATTCCAGTTGCGATAGCCGCGCTTCGTTGCTTCGTTTGGTTTGCTCCAAGGCCCGTTCGGCGGTTTGCACGTCGCCCTGCAGGGTCATCAATTGCATCCGCCGCTCGTAATCCTGTTTTTTCCGCAAGGTCGCCATCGACGTTTGCAGCTGGTTCAACTTGGCCGCGTATTCACCCTCCGCCTGCAGGTACGAAAGCTCGCTCCGCCGCAGCTCGTTGCGGTTCGCATAACCCATCTTGAACAGCGATTCCAGCCCGCGACGATCGTCATCCTTCAGCTCCAACGAAGCCTGGGCGGCGAGAATCTCATTATTCGTATCATCGATCGATCGTTTGATCTCCTCGACCGCCAAGCGATGCGTTCCGCTTTCCTCATCGGTGAACATCTCCAATTCCAATTTCGCCAATTCGACCGCCAACTCGGCTTCCGCCTCGGTCGTTTTGTTGGTCGTGATCTGGTTGTCGTAGTCCGCTTCGGTCTGGAACTGCTTGGTACGGGCCTCTTCGGTCTCCAGGATCTGTTCGTCGAGGGCTTCTTGCATGGGGGTCGTTTCCAACTCGCACAACAAGTCTCCCTCCTCGACCGAGGCCCCGTTGGAAATGATCCAAACGATCGGCGTCCCATGGATCCCGTCGCGTTGAACGTCTTCGACCTTGCAAAAGATTTCGGTGTTCTGCTGGCTCTCCAGATTGCCTCGTTCGATCACCGAGATGGACAGATCCGAACGCTCGACCTCCCGCCACAGCGCCTTCTGCAGCAGCTGGTCTTCAGGAACCGGCCAGCCCGCAGCGAGGAAGCACGAAACGGCGACGACCGCCAGCAGGCTGAGGATGATCGAAACACGGCGGAACGGATGGCGACCGCTCCGGGGTGACGAAGCAGCATCTTTCGGCTGGGGACCTGAGTCGTTCATGATGTGCCTTGGAAAGCGCGCGATGAAATCGAGGGGTGGACCTTTGCGAAAGACGTTGTCTGGAGACGTTGTCGGAGCAAGACCCTGCGGCCGATCGTTCGCGCCCCCGGCCGGGAGCACCGAATCATCAGCCACCACTCAAAGGAATTCGCAGGGAACCAGCTGCCAGCGGGGACAGCCTGGCAAAGGACCCACGGCGGGAATCCGTCACCAAAGCGACGGACCAGGAGGTAGGACAGTATGGTGGGATCACAAGCCACCTCGAACGAGCCAGACTACCCCCCCGCGATTTACCACGGAAGCGGTCGGGCTCGCTCGACAGCGACCTGAGCAAAGTATTGTAAGCCAGTCGCGGTGAAGTCCGCAATTTTGCCCATCGGCTTTTTCGCGAAAAGCCTGGGGTGATTGCTGCAAGCAGCAGGCCAGGTCGGGCGGAAAGCGACAAAAAACCCGCTTCTACCGTCTGTATCGCCCCGCGGACCCTCGGGTAGAGTATTCACTCACACCCTACTACCCCCCCTCTCCCCTTCGACAGGATGCTCTGCCCCGTGGACGCCAACCTAGTACTGCTGCCCGGCGACGGAATCGGTCCGGAAATCGTTCGAGAAGCGGAAAGGGTACTCCGCCACGTCGCCGCCCAGTTCGGACACCGCTTTGCCTTTGCCACGCACCAGATCGGGGGAATCGCGATCGATGAAACGGGCGATCCGCTGCCGGAGGAAACCGTACGCGCCTGCCGGGCGGCCGACGCGGTCCTGCTGGGAGCCGTCGGCGGTCCGAAATGGGACGACCCGGCGGCGGCGACCCGTCCGGAAGCCGGTCTGTTAAAGATCCGCAAGGAACTCGGCCTGTTCGCCAACCTGCGACCGATCCAAACTTTTCCGGAGCTGGTCGATTCCTCCCCGCTGCGGCGGGAGATTGTCGATGGCACCGACATCTTGTTTTTTCGCGAATTGACCGGCGGGATCTACTTTGGGCCGTCGCGCCGCGAGACCATCGAAGGCGTCGAATCGGCCACCGCCGAGATGGTCTATAGCGTCCCCGAAGTCGAACGGATCATTCGTCTGGCCGCCCAAGCCGCCCGCGGCCGCCGCAACCAGCTGACCAGTGTCGATAAAGCAAATGTGCTGGAACCGAGTCGGCTGTGGCGGCAGACGGCCCAGCGAGTGATGGCGGAAGAGTTTCCCGATGTCGAGTATCAGGTGGTGTTGGTCGATGCGATGGC
>CAYNVI010000445.1:0-4475 GCA_964400585.1 uncultured Pirellulaceae bacterium
AGGGAGCCGCGCAGATCCCCTGCAGCGGCCAGTCGTGGACGCGGCCGGTGATCAGTTTTTCGCTGCTGTGCTGCCAGAGGAACTCGCCGGTCTCTTCGTCGAAGGCGAGCAGGCAGCCGAGGTCGACATCGTTGGGGTAACGCGGCAGGTAGCCGTTCCCATTGTTCGTACCGACGAACACGCGACCGCCGGCGACCACCGGGTTGCCATAGGTCTGGCTCCCCAATTCGGCGAACCATTTGATGTTCTTCGCTTCGGAGCGGTCCCATTCCCCGGTCCGCCGATCGAAATCGCCGACGTTCCAGGTGTGGGGAATCCCGGTCACGGCCGGGGCGTTATTGCGGGCACTCGTGCCACCCCACTGCGGCCAATCGCCATTGGGGGGCACGACCTGATCGCCCCGCTCGCTGGCAGGGCCGGCAGCCGAAACCAAAGCGACTTCCGCGTCAGGCGCCTCGGCAGCGGCCGGCGTCGCGGCTTCTTCCGCCGCGGCGGTTTCGTCCGGCGTCGTGGTTTCTTCCGGCGCGGCAGCTTCTTCAGCTGGCATGTTGTCTTCAGCCGGCGTGTTGTCTTCCGCCGGCGTGTTGTCTTCAGCAATCTGGGGAGAAGCCGCGGGCGTTTCCACCGGCGTCTCGGCGGCGGCTCCCGCCGTCGTCACGTTGCTCCCGGCGAGCGCGCCGGCAGCGGTCGTGGTGTTGCTGCCCACGCCCTGATCGGTCGTCGTGACATTCGATTCGCTGAGCGAATCGGCCGGGGGCGTGCAGCCGCTGGTCGACGCGGCGGTCACCATCCCGGCCAACACCGCACCCGCGAGCATCGACCAGGCAGAAAGTTCATGTTTCATGGGACTGGTTATCGGTTTCATAAAAGGAAAGCGTATCGAGGGAGGAAAGCCGGGGGAGCAATTCCGCCGGCCATCCGGCGTCCGAGGGCAGGCCCTGGCGCCGGAAGCGTCGCGGAGCGGCGAATTCAGGAGCCGTTCGGGACCACGCTCAAATTGTCGATGTAAAGTTCCGCCACCTTGGCGTTGCCATACAGCCCGGGGCTGCCGTGCAGGTTGGGAGACTCGTCCCGCGCTTCGATCGACCATGCCTCCGGTTCGGGCTGATCCTTGGGCCAGACCTTCCCGCGGAGGATCGCCACCGGGGTCTCACCGGAGCGATCGATTTCCGCCCGCAGCTTCATCCGGTACCAGACGTCGGCCTCCCAGGGAAAATCGACCGTCGAAGCCATCCGCAGCTGCGTCGACCAGGATCGAATCTGCAGCTTCTGGCTGTTGCCCTGCAGGTCGAGCACGTACCCTTGGGCGACCAAGCCGATGTCAGGCAGCTGATCGAGTCGTCGCTCCCCTTTGACATCCGCAGCGATCGTGTAGTCGGAGAGGTCGCTGTGGCCCATCCAGGCGCGGCTCCGGGCTCCCTTCGGAATGGTCGTGACTTTCACCAACGCTGGCGACCCGTCGACGGTTCGGATGACGTGACGGTAGCGGGCCCCGACCCAGGTCACGGGGGCATCGTCCGCTTGCTCAAAGTCGAAGTTCCAAGGGAGGTCGGGCACGATCCGCAGGCGAACGGTACCGCTCAAATCCTCCACTGTCGCGGTGATTTCGACCGCCCGGTGCGCCGCCTCGGCAGGTGCCTGGTAGACCCCGTCCTCGACGCGTCCGACGCCGTCGACCGAGAAGCTGACTTCGCCGAGATCGACCGCGCGAAGGTGCTGCCCCAGTTCGTTGAACAGGTTGACCTCCAGCGGCAAGTTCTCGCCCGGACGAAGCAGCGCTTCGGCGGGGGTCAGCTGGAGCCAACTCGGCTCGGGATTTTCGCTGACCGGCGTTTCGGCCGGCGGGGCGGGGCGGGCGGTGCGGCTGCTCGGCGTGCTCGGGTCGCCGACACAATAGAGCGCGCCGGTGCCGGGAAAGTACAGACGACCATCGTAGGCGACCGGCGCCGCCAGGAAGCTTTCCCGGCGGAGGCGCCCGCGATCGATCATCTCGGCGCCCTCGGCGGTCGGTTCCATCACCGCCCAGCGGCCGTTTTCGGTAAGGATGTAAAGTTTGCCATCGGCGTACAGCGGGCTGGAGAACTGCCGGCTGTCCCCGATCTTGATCGGATCCCCGATGAATTCGCCCGACTCGGCATCGATCACCTGCAGCTTATTGCGGTCATCGATCACGTAGATCCGCCCGTCGATGAACATCGGGGCGCTCCGTCCGATCACGAGACGCTCGATCTTCCAGAGCTCTTTGACGTCGGTGTCGTCCCCACTGCCGGTGACCTCCAGGGCCACGATCGCCCCCATCGTCCCGCCCGAGAGGTTCTCTTCGCTGTGGGTGGCGAAGACCCGATTGCCGACGACCAGCGGGGTGGCGAAGAGGCCGCGGCGGGAAAGGTCGTAATGCCACAAGGGGCGGCCGGTCCGCGGCTGGATCCCCCAGACCGCGCCGTCGCCCGCGCCGACGACCAGTTGTTTCTGGCCGTTGATCGTGGCGATCGAGGGGCCGGAGTACGTCGTGTCGTAGGGGAGGTCGCGGGTGCCATTGAACCACAGCACCTCGCCGGTCCGCTTGTCCATCCCGATGAAGCGGTGATTCGGTTTCGCCCGCTCGCCGTGGTTGATGATGATCCCGCTGATGATCACCACGTCGTCACAGATGATCGGGAAGTTCGTCCGCCCCCCGTAGGTGCTGAGCATCCCGAACTTCTCGTGCAGCGGTTTGCTCCAGAGCGTCTCGCCGGTCTCCCCGTCGAGGCACTGGAAAAAATCGCAGACGCCGAGCGAGTAGACGTTCCCCGTTTCGGGGTCGGCGACCACACTCGACCAGCCCACGCGGGTATCGGGGACATCCGAGAGCCAGACGTTGAAGCGATTTTCCCAGAGGATCTCGCCGGTCTCGGCATCGACACAGATCGTCTTTTCGCCTTCCCGTGGGGTGCCCCGCTCGGCCCGCAGGTTCATGTAGAGCTTGCCGTCGAGGATCGTGGGGGTGCAGCGTCCGCCCAGCGCCTCACTTTTCCAGATCAGGTTGCTCCCTTCGCCGCCGTCGGGATCCCAGGTTTCCACCAGGTTCGTTTCGGTACTCGTCCCGTCGTAGGCGGGTCCCCGCCAATAGGGCCAATTTTCCGGCTCGGCGGCGAGGGCCATGACAGCGCAACCGCTGGTCACGACCGCCAGAACAAAGGTGGCAAGTTTCGTTTGCATGGACTCGGTCACTAACTAAGGGGAATCAACAAATTCGTCTTGGGGGTCAAACTTGGGCGTGCAAAAGATGATCACCTCCATCTCGCCGACCGCCCGGTGACGGACCCCCGGAGGGATCAGCACCGCCGTCCCTGGCTGCACGGGGTGGGATCGGCCATCGAGCTCGATCGTGGCGTCCTCCGCACATTCGATCACCACGTAGACCTCGGTCTGCCGCCGGTGGTAATGCGTCTGGGCAGCGCGATCGATCGAGGTCAGATGGACCGTCGCCGGGAAATCGTCCCGCTCAGCGAACGCACGGCGGGCGACCCCGCAGGGGCAGGATTGGGGGGGGAGGCTGCGGAGGTCGACCAACGCGTCGTTTCGCTCGTTCGCCATTTCACGGGAAGTCGGGTCGCGGGGGGAGTCAGGCAAGGGCTAAGGGTCCGCACGAATCTTCTGCTGATTCTACACCGTCCAGCCTCGCGCGACCACGATTTCTGCCGAGGCAACCGGCATTGTAGCAGAAAATCGAAGCACCCGGCCCAACCGGTAAAGCTTAGCAAGCTCGACAATTTGGGGCGGAAGGTTAAGTCACTGCGAAGCCGGGGCCGATACCGTACTTGTCGCCGGTTTCCCGGCCAGTGGGCCTTCCCCTGGGACGACTTCCCCAGGGAAGACTTGGGAAGACTCGCTCGCCTTGGGAAGCCCGGTGACAGCCACCTGAGGGACGATGCCATGGGATGGCATCGTACCAACCAGTGATGCCGAGGAATGCAGCCCGGTGGAAGCCATGAATGGAGGGCCTCACGGTCGACCGTCCATGCCAACGGCGTGTTAGCAGAGCGAAGTCAGCGGGCCAGGTGTCCGTGCCAAACCCGCCAGTGCTAGCCGGCTGAGGGCCATGATCGGAGGCAACTTCGCCCACCGACCGTGACCCTTGACCAACCCGTTTCCGTCGCCGCAAACCGAAGACACTGATCTACACATTTATCTCGCTTTAGAGTTTAGGGAGAACATCTCCATGAAGCGGACAATCTTAGTAGCAACCTTGGTTCTGGGCAGTTCCGTCTGTTCGCAGAGCTTTGGGTTCGATTTGTTGGACCGGATGCTCGGTCTGAAGGGTTGCGGCGCCGCGAGCAGCTGTTGCGACACGGTGGTCTGCGATGACCCCTGCGAACCGGCCTGCGGGCTGGAAGCCGCCTGCGGCTGTGCCGACCCCTGTGGCGAACCGGCCTGCGGGCTGGAAGCCGCTTGCGGATGTGCCGATCCCTGTGGCGAACCGGCCTGTGGCCTGG
>CAYNVI010000446.1:0-4468 GCA_964400585.1 uncultured Pirellulaceae bacterium
AATCGACGAAGACGGCTCCCTTCTGTTTGAAGGTTTTGACCACGAACTGGTTGTGCACGATTTCGTGATAGACGTAAATAGGCGGCCCGAAGGCCTGCAGGCATCGCTCCAAGCTCTCCACCGCCATGTTGACGCCGGCACAGAAACCGCGGGGCGCCGCCAAAATAATTTTCATGGTCACCTCTCCTCCCCCACAGGGAGGATCGTCCAGAATGGGTTATCGGGAAACCGAGCCTCGGATTGTCCACTGTAAGTCAACCGGGGCAGCGACGGAACGCCCAAGCCATCCGCGAGCACCGGCTGCCGGACGTATTTCTCCGGGAAAACTTTGATGAAATGCCAACTCCGCCACCAGCCGTCGCGCCTGCTGTGAGCCCCCGCCCCGCTGCTCCGCCGGCCAACCTGGCGGCTGCTGAAAAACTGTGTCGGCGGATCGCCCGCCGCCACTATGAAAACTTTTTGGTGGGGACGATTTTTCTGCCCCGTCGCTATCGTCAGCCCTTCTACAACATCTATGCGTACTGCCGGACCGCGGACGATCTGGCCGACGAATCCCCCTCGCCGGAGGTCGCCCTCCAGCGACTCGACGCCTGGCAAGCGGAACTGGACGCCTGCTTTGCTGGGCAACCGCAGCACCCGATCCTGGTCGCGCTGGCCGAGACGATCCGTCAGTTTGAACTCCCTCAACAGCCCTTTGCCGATCTGCTCGACGCGTTCCGCCAGGACCAGCGGAAGCCGCATTACGAATCGTTTGAGGAAGTCCTCGATTACTGTCGCCGCTCGGCCGATCCGGTCGGCCGTATCCTGCTCGGCCTGGCCGCCCAGGATGACCCCCAGCAACTCGCCTGGTCCGACGCGATCTGCACGGGCCTGCAGTTGGCGAACTTTTGGCAGGACCTGCACCGCGACTGGGAACGGGGACGCTGCTACATCCCGCGCGAGGATTTCCGAGCTTTTGCCCGGGCCCCCGAAGACCTCCCTCAGTTGGCCGAAGACGAACGCCTCCGCGACTTGGTCCGCTTTCAGGTCGAGCGGGCCGCCGGTTTTTTCACCCGCGGCTTGCCACTGGTCGACCATGTTCCCCACTGGCTGGCCCGCGACCTGCGCTTGTTCATCGCCGGGGGGCAGGAAGTCTTAACCGCCATCGAGCGGCAGCAATATGATGTCTGGAGTCGTCGCCCTGTCGTGTCCAAGCGAAAGCAAGTGGGCTTCGTGTTGCGTGTTGCCCTAGGAAAATCGTTGTGAATCCGTCGCAGACCATCGCCGAAAGCTACGGGCAGGCCCGGCGGATCGCACGTGCCTCCTCGAGCAGCTTTTACCGCTCGTTCTGGCTGCTGCCGGAAGCGAAACGCAAGGCGATGGATGCCTTATATGCCTTCGCCCGGATCACCGACGACCTGGGGGATTGCCGGGCGGCTCCCGAACAACGCGCAGCCTGGCTGCTGTGGTGGCGGAAGCTGACCCAGCAGGCGCTCGCGGTTGCCGACGCCGAGGATGGCCCGCCGCCGCGGCCCGCATCCGAAGCGGCCATCTTGCCGGGGCAAACGTCCGCCGCCTCCACCCCGACGCCCCCTCCCCCGGCCGACCTTGCCCGCTCCGCCGATCGGCTGCTTCCCGCTTTGGTCGATGCCGCCGAGCGTTTTCAGATCCCTCCGCAACACCTGTTGGAAATCATCGACGGGGTCTTGGCCGATCAACGCAAAACCCGCTTCGATACCTTCGAACAACTCGAGCACTATTGCTACCTCGTCGCCACGGCGGTCGGACTCTGCTGCCTCTACATCTGGGAATTTCACCCCCCTTTACCGATGGCCGCGGCCGTCGACTGCGGGGTCGCTTTCCAATTGACCAACATCCTCCGGGACGTGCGGGAGGACGCGGCACGGGGGCGGATCTACCTGCCACGTCAACATTGGCATCAACATGGGCTGTGTGAAGATGACCTGCTGGACCCCCGCCCCGACGCTCGCTTTCGCTGCCTGATCGAAGACGAGATCGCCCGCGCCCGCCGTCTCTATCGCAGCGGCTGGCAGGTCTGGGATCAGGTCCATCCCGATGGCCGTGCGATGTTCAGCATGATGTGGCGGACCTATCATCGCCTGCTCGATCGCATCGCCGCCGACCCGGCCGCCGTCGCCGGCCGGCGGATCCAGCTGCCGCAGCGGGAACGGCTGGGGATCGCCACCTCCCACTTCGTCCCCTTCCTGTTTCGTCGGCTGCCGGTGCCTCCCAGGGACTGGACCGATGCCTGACCGCGTCGTGATCATCGGCGGAGGCCTGGCAGGGATGGCCGCGGCGCATGCCCTGGCCGACTCCCCGGCGGACGTGCTCCTCCTGGAAGCTCGCCGCCGGCCGGGGGGACGGGCCGGCTCGTTCGATGTTCCGGACCACCACGAGGCGGTCGACTATTGCCAGCATGTGGCGATGGGATGCTGCACCAACTTTCGCCACCTGCTCGCCGAGCATGGCTTGTCCGAGGGATTCACCCGCGTCCGCTCGCTCGAATTCCTCGGGCTCGACGGCACCGTCTCGCGATTCGCCCCCACCCCTGGCCTGCCGGCCCCGTTGCACTTGGCACCTGCCTTTTCCCGGCTCCGCTTTCTGCGGCGACGCGAACGGCAAGAGGTCCGCCGGGCGGTGTGGCGGTTGATGCGTCAACCACCGCGGGCGGTTCGGCCGGAAACCACGTTTGCCACCTGGCTGCATGACCAAGGCCAGTCGGCGGGGACGATCGAGCGGTTCTGGAACGTGGTCATCGCCAGCGCGTTGGGTGCAGACCCGACGGAGGTCGCCTACGGCCCTGCTCGCAAGGTGTTTGTCGACGGCTTCCTCGCCTCGCCCACCGCGGGCGAGGTGTGGATCCCGCAACTTCCCTTGTCGGAACTGTTTGGCATCCGGCTTGCCGCCTCGCTGCAGCGGGCGGGGGTTCGGCTGCGAAATGCGGCGACCGTCACCGAGATCGTGCGGGAGGCGGGCCGCGTGCGCGGGGTCCGTCTGCGGAACGGGGAACTGGTGCCGGCCGACGCGGTGGTCGTGGCGATTCCCTGGCAGCGTCTCGGCCGCCTCCTCGATCCTGCCCTGAGCGCCCAAGTTTTCGGTAGCACGCCAGGCAAAGGCGACGATCCGCCGGCGGCGGCGGCCGACCCCTTTGTCGACTGGCGTTGCTCCCCCATCTCCGGCGTTCATCTCTGGTTCGATCGCCCGCTCACCGCACGACGGCAAGCGGTGATCGTCGGCGGCCTCAGCCAATGGTTGTTTCAGCCACTCAATGGGGGGCCGGCGGGCTCCCCGGCGGTGATTCGCGGCGACCAGGCGGATCCCAGTCCAGCGAAGCGGCCAGGCCCAGCCCGCCACTATTACCAAGTGGTGGTCAGTGCCTCACGGGAACTCCAGCGGCTGGGTCAGGAAGCCGCGGTCGCCACGATCCGGCAAGAGCTAGCGACCCTGTTCCCGGCAGCCGGGCAGGCCCGCCTGCTCGATTGGCGGGTGGTGACCGACCCGCAGGCCGTCTTTTCGATCTCCCCGCAGACCGAGCGGACCCGTCCCCCGCAGCAGACCGGGCATCCCGACCTGTTCCTGGCGGGCGATTACACGCAAACCGGCTGGCCCGCCACGATGGAAGGGGCGGTCATCAGCGGCTTCCGAGCGGCCGCAGCGATCCGAGCACACGGCGGCTGGCCCGGCTTCGCGGAACAGCCCCCGCTGCCCCCGTCTCCGCTCAGCCGCTGGTTGATCCGACCTGCGGCAACCTGACGATGCACCAAGGGAGGGGTTCTTCCCTTTTCGGGCTGCGAACGTCACCCTGTCTGCCCCTCCCGCGTGGCGATCGACGCCGCCCGCGGGCAGCCGGCTCCCGTTGGTTGCCGTCGCCGTACGATGGGGCAGAAATCGCTCTTCTTATCCGTTTCGGGTCACCTCCGTGAACATGACGCTTCCCGCCTCGCTTCAGGAACGCTGCCATTGGCTGGCGCCGCCCGAAGACGATAGCTCGCGGGGCGCGTTCGTCCTCTATTGGATGCACAGCGCATTACGCGTCGAGGAGAATCCGGCGCTCGATGTCGCCCTCGCCGCAGCCCGCGCTCGCGATCTCCCTTTGCTGGTCTATCAGGGGTTGGGCGAGGCCTACCCCTACGCTTCGGATCGGCACCATACGTTCATCCTCCAGGGGGCTCGCGATGTGCAGCGACAATTCGCCGATCGCGGGATCCGGTATGCCTTCCACCTGCAGCGTCCGGGCGAACGGGGTTCCTACCTGAAACAGCTCGCTCAGCAAGCGGACCTGATCGTCACCGAAGAGCTTCCCGTCGAGCCTGTTCGCGGCTGGTTAGATCGCTTGCGACAACAGACCGAGCGTCCTTTGGTCGTCGTGGATACATCCTGCATCATCCCCATGCGGCGCATCTCGTCATGCTCCTCCCGCAGCGTCTCGAAATCGCCCACGCGCGGCTTGCGCAGCCAGGCCTCGAGC
>CAYNVI010000447.1:0-2828 GCA_964400585.1 uncultured Pirellulaceae bacterium
AAGGTGACGCCGTTGGTTCGCTCCGAACCGGGCAATCTCGATCGCTACGTCGGCGGCGAGCTCGATGAACAGGTCTCCTTCCTGCGGCATCGCTTGGCCGGGGCTTTCCAGCGCGGTTTCGATCGGCTTTGGGAGCGGAAGATGAAGACGCGTCAGATCGTGATCGTGCTGGAAGGGGAGTTTCCCCAAGGCGACCCCGGCTTGCCGCATTCGATCGCCGAGCACTTTCACCTCTGGATGACCCGCCCCGAAGCGACCACGCTCGCCTCCCAGCAGCTGGCGGCGGAGGATCAGTTGGACAGTTACGACCGCTTGGCGGGCGGGCTCGAGCCAGCCGACGTCGATGCCTTGCAGGGGGCCTGGCCCGCTTTGGTCGCCGCGCTCGAGCAACCCGACCGCTGGGAAACGATCGCTAAGCCGATCGCGTAACCGATCCGCGTTCGCACCGCCGATGGCTAAGCCGGCACGCGAGCGGGCGAACCGCTCATTTTTCGATCTGAAAACCGTAGGCGTCGTTTTCTTCTTGGAAATCCTTGGCGGTGAAGCGGGGATTGAGCTGGATCTTCGTGAACAGGAACTCTTCCAGCAGCGGAGGCGATTGCCCTTCCTTTTCCGGCCAGCCATAGGCGGCGAAGTAGACCGGCAAATCGAGTTCTTCGTCGAGGAACACGCGGGCCGAGGAAAAGTTGAGTTCAGGATGCCGCTCGTCGTGCTGCACGACGATGTGTCGACAGGGACGACCGTCGAGTTTGGCATCGGCGTATTCGCGGACTTCACAGTGAGCGAACTCGATCTCGCTGGCGATCCGGGACCGCAGCTCTTGGATCAAAAAGCGGAGGCCGCTCTGCGTGATCGCGTAGCGGCTTGCCTGGCGGGCTTGGCTTCCGAAAGGGTTAAGCCGGACGGTCACGTAGGGGGTGAAGACCCCGCCTTTGCGGACCAGCATATCGCCGCTCCGTTGCCCCTCGACAAACAGGACCTCGCGTCCGGCCACCGAACGCGGCTTCAAGTATTTCAAGTAGATGCCAAACGGGATCGGTTCGCCGTCGTCGGGCTGCTGCTGCTCCCGGACCTTCATCCACACGTACTGGTGCGGGGAAAGTTCTCCGTCGATCCGCTCGCGTTTGATCAGCAGGCAGCTGTAGCTTTCGATTTCTTCTTCAAAGCGGGCGATCAAGCGATCCGCTTCTTCGACCAAAGCGCGGAGGGGGGCGATCGAGTCCTGCCCGTCGACCACGGTCGTCGTCGCGTTTGCCGAGACGCCCGCGGCTGGCTCGGCAGGGCCCGCTTCCTTGGCAGCAGCCCCCTCTGACTCGCCCGCCGGCTGGGAGGTATCCGCTGCAGACCCGTCGGCGGCTGCCGCGTCCGCCTCCGCATCGCCCTGGTCGTCTCCCGCGACACCGTCCCGGGGCGCGTCGTCACCGGTAAGGGCGTTTGCTGGCGCGGTGTCCAAGGAGGCGGCTCCCTCGTCGGCCGCGGTTTGTCCCTGCCAGAGAAGCGTGCAGGCGATCAGGAGCATCGCTCGGAGAACACGCGGGGGCCTCATCGACATCACGACTCGTCCTTCTTGAATAGGAAAGGGCGACGGAACAGGAACGTCGGGGCGACAGAACGGGCTCGGAACCCGGTTACTAGTATTCCAGGTTTGCCCTCCGAAAGCCAGGGAGCCCCGCTGGCAGGCGGCCACGACAATCGCCCCCGATGGTGTATACTCCACCCTACCTTACATCCCCACCGCCTCCATTTTTTTGATGGACATGTTGCGCATCCCTCTTCTGGCTGTTTTGCTGGCCGCGGTTGGTTTCGCCACAGCGAAGGCGGATGGCCGCCGCGTGATCCTGCAGGGCAACGGCCGCCTAGTCGAGTTGGCGGCCGATGGCTCCGTTTTTTTCCTTTGGCAGACGTTTGGAAATCATGGATTTGGTTGTCAGCGCGAGTTTAAATCCCCAAAGCCGCAGTCGCCTGTTGGCGGAAGCCTGCCGGGTCCGCCTGCAGCGGGCGGGACGCCCGGTTGAGATGCTGGATCTTGCTGAGTTGCCGCTGCCGTTCTGTGACGGAGCGACCGCGTACGGCGAACCGGCGGCCAAGCATGCGTTGGACATGGTCCGCCGGGCGCACGCCGTGTTTTTCGCCGCGCCGGTCTACAACTACGACGTCAATGCCGCTGCCAAGAACTTGGTCGAGCTGACAGGGCAGGCCTGGACGGGCAAGGTGGTCAGTTTCCTGTTGGCCGCTGGGGGGCAGGGAAGCTACATGTCGGGAATGGGGCTCGCCAACAGCCTGATGCTCGATTTCCGTTGCCTGATCATTCCTCGCTTTATCTACGCCACCGGCGAGGCCTTTGACCAGACGCAAGTGGTCGACGAGGGGATCACGACGCGGATCGATCAATTGGTCGAAGAAACCTTGCGGATCTCCGACGCCATCCGGCCGGAAGAGCCGCACCTCTCTTAGGGTGGTCTCAAAAAGGCTTCGCCTGATGAACAACGGCGGGCACGACGGATCCTGCGACGGAAAGGGTTTCCGCAGCCGCGGGCGCGAGGGTGGGCTGTTTTTTCCTTATCCCTTAGCTGAACCAACCGTGCAGCATCCAACGGTTTTTTCCCAAGACGCGAAACACCCACAGCCATTGCTCGCGGTCGGTTTCTAGGCGGTAGTAATCGCGTCGCACGGAAGGGCCTCGCCACCATCCCGATTCGATCCGTTCGGGCCCCCAATGGCGAACGATACGAAAGCAGCGGTTCTGCGAAGGCAGGCGGAACTGGGCAGGAACCGAGGTGGTTGGGGGGGATTCGACCTGCAAAACGAGCGGTTCGGGAAGGAGCGTG
>CAYNVI010000447.1:2838-4457 GCA_964400585.1 uncultured Pirellulaceae bacterium
GCAGGCAAATGCGCAGGGTGCGGGGAGGAACGGAGGGGGGAGGCAGGAAGGCGACGCCGCCGGGCGTCGCGCTGCGAGGAGGCGGGGAACGAGCCCGCGCCGGCAAGCGGATGCAGCTGGCAGGCGTGTTCCGGTAAAGGGTTTTCGCCCGCCGTGACCCCCAACACCCGTTCGTTGCCGAGGCGTCCGCTGAGGTTGTCGATCAAACGGGCGGTTTCCAGACGCGCCGCGTGTTCCGAAGCGAGCCCCCGGTCCGCCGCAGCGTCGGCTAGCAGGGTCGCTTGATATTGACGGAGGGGCGCTTGGAGCGGGACGGCCAGCACGATCCGCTCGACCTCGTCGGTCAGGCGTTGCTGGTCGAAGCGGGCCTGCAGTAAGCGGATGAGATGAGGTGCTTCGGCCGTGGGGGCGAAGAGACCGAGCTGGAAGGTCGCCGTGGCCGCTCCGGAAAATTCCAAATCGCAGCGCAGGCGGAGGACCCCCTGGCGACGGGAGGCCAATTGGCGGCAGAGCGTTTCGGTCAGGCTGCCCAGACGATCTTTAAGGATCGCGGCGTCTCGCGTGGGGTAATCGAGGCGATGCAGGGCCCGCGCTTCGGGAGCGGCTTGATGGGGGCGGAGCGGTTCAGGACGCCGCCCCAACGCCTGGTCGATCCGCTGCAGCAACCCCTTGCCGAAACGCGTGGCAAGGCTGTGACGAGGCAGGCGCAAGAGTTCGCCGATCGTCTCGATCCCCAACCGGCGAAGGAGCGTGGCCGTTTCCGGGGGCAGCCGCAGGCCCGCGACCGGCAAGGGGGCCAAGGCGAGTTCCGCGTGCTGCGGTTTCACAATCCGCCAGGCTTGCTTGCGGGTGGCAAAATGGGCGATCGCCCAAGCCGCTCCCACCGTGTCGGCGATCGCCCCACGCACCTCCCAGCCTTGCAGCCAGGTGCGGATTTGGCGGAGGATTTCTCCTTCGCTGCCGAACAGTTTGTCGAGATGTGTCAATTCCAGCAGCAAGGCTTGTGGTTGCTGCCAGGGCTGTCCCGCCCAAGGGGCGTCCGCCAAAGGTTCCAGCGCGACCCGCGGGCTGAAGCGGGCCGAGGCGGTGGCGGCCAAGGCTTCCAGCATTTGCAGGTCGGCTGCCGGATCCCAACGTTCGCTCCCCCCGGCGTTTTGATACGGGGCGTTTTGAGGCGGGGCGTTTTGAGGTTGGTCTGGGTGAGACGGTCCCTGCAGCAAGCTTTCCGCTTCGCCCCGTGGCATGCCGCGCTGGACCCCTCGCTGAGCCGCTAGCGCGTCGACGGCGACCACCAGCGGGCCCCGACGGGAATCCTGTTCCCACAGCACCAGCGGAAGCTCAGGCGGAATCGCGTTGGGGGGACTCGACGGCGTCGGCTCGGCGGCCAGCGGAGCCGACGCCAGCGCGTGACGTCGTCGCTGGATGGGCCAATTGGGAAACCAGAGGCAGAGCTGCCGCTGGGGCGGAGACGGGTGGGGAGGGGCTGGAGGAGGCATGCGGGGACGCAGGGGGAGTGGCAGAGGGTGGGCAAAGAGGGAGCGGAGCAAGCGTGCCCCGCTCCGCATCGATGTGGAGCGCGACGCGCTGCCCCGCCGGGACACCGCGGCAGCGGAGTAAGG
>CAYNVI010000448.1:0-4430 GCA_964400585.1 uncultured Pirellulaceae bacterium
GCGAAGTTTTCCCTGCCGACCTCTCCGGCCCGCAAGGAGCCGCCCAATTGGCGGACACCGTCGCCGCCGCCGGCTGGCAAGTCGATGTGCTGGTGAACAATGCCGGCTTCGGACTGCTAGGCCGATTCAGCGACCAGTCGCTCGCGACTCAGCTGCAGATGATCCAGCTGAACGTGGCCGCCCTGACCGAACTGACCGGTCGCTTCCTGCCGGCGATGCAGGGGCGGGGCCGCGGCGGGATTTTGAATGTCTCTTCGACCAGCGCCTTCCAACCTGGTCCGGGGATGGCGGTCTACTTCGCCTCCAAAGCGTTCGTCCAGCGGTTCAGTGAAGCGCTCGCCTTCGAGCTGAGAGACGAACCGGTTTCGGTGACTATCCTGGCCCCTGGACCGGTTGCCACCGAATTCGGCAAGCGGTCGGGGATGGCGCGGCACCGGCCCGCCCGAGGCAATGTGATGACCGCCACCGAAGTAGCGCGGCGCGGGCACGCTGCCTTTCGCCAGGGCCGCATGACCGTCATCCCAGGCTTGCGCAACCGGCTGGGTGCTTATGCCGTGCGCTGGCTACCGCAACGTTGGGTGATGGCAGCGGTCGCCCGCTACCTGCTGGGCCGCTCCGCCGCGTCGGACGATGCTAACGCCGATGCCGAAGCCGATTGAAGACGCTGGGGTCGAAGGGATTGTCGACGGGAGGCAGGGGGCGGGGACGCGGCGCAGCCTGTTGCCCCAGACCGCTTTCCTGATCGGGACGAGTCGCACTGGACGGGGGCAGGGACGCGGTGGCTTCCGGTCCGGTGGCGGAGACGGCCTTTCGTTTCTCCGCGCTTGCCCTCCGCACCCATTCGCTCAACGTCCGCCGCAAAGCCTGATCCGCGATCCCCAACGGTGGCTCGTCGCCGCCGCCGTGCGCGCGGCTCGCTTCGCGCAGTAAACGACTGCGCGACGGCTGCTGCGCGTCGAGACGAACCAGTACTTCGCGAAGGTTCTCTCGCGTCAGTTCGGCCGGCAGGCGACGGAAGCGGTCGGTCAGTGGTAGCCGCAGTCGCCAGCTAATCGACGCATTCCCCTGCCCGCCATGGCAGCCTGCCTGCCCGCACCGATTCACCAGCAGCGGCTGAATCCGCGAGGCAAAATCGGCCACCGTCTCGGGCGAAAGCCCCGTCATCGCCGCGGCCGCCGGCCTTGCGGATCGGTCAGCAGGGGAAACTGCGGAACCGCCGTCACTCACCATCGGCTCGGCAGGCGGCGGCAACGCCTTTCCCCGGGGGACGGAGGCCGACACCGTGGCCGCCTCGCCTTGGGCCACGGCGGTCCGCCATAAGGACTCGACGGCTGACAAGCTCGGATGGCCCGGCTCCAGGGCCGCCGCAGCTTGCAGTTCCCGCTCCGCCTTGGCCAGCAACCCTTGGGCGATGCACCAACGCGCGGTCTCCAAATGTTCGCCGCCATCGACCTCGGTTCGGTGATCGACCCGATACCGGTACAGCGACAGCCGATCCTTCGCCCAACACAGGACTTGATTGGCGGGCAGCCGGATCACTTGCTGTTCGCCGAGCTCGACCGTGATCCGATCCCCTTCCTGCCTCGGCGTGCCGATCAACACGTTGCCATTGCGGAGCAGTACGAAGGACCCCTCCGATCCCGCGCCTTCCCCAGCCCAAGCGGCACCCGTCCCCAGACCGATCAGGCCGGCCAAGGTCCACAGGAATAGACGAGACGAAGGGATTGGGGAGATCATCGTGGCGGGACGTTATCAAGCGATCGTCGCAGCCGTCAAGGCAAGTCGCCGGCCGTCGTTTCCCGCCCTCCCGCGGCCGCGCTGCCGCTTGGCTCGCCGATCGCTAACGCTGCCGGCAGGGCGCCTTTGGCGAGGGGGCCCGCTCAGCCCGTCGGCTGGGCGTCGATCGAGGTCCGCAGCCCGTCGTACGCCATCGCGATGCCAGGCGGGAGGCGTTCATTCGTCGCGTCGTAGTCCAGTTCATGCGACGAATGGGTCAGCCAAGTCTGCGCGGCGCCGACCCGCTCCGCTGCCGCGATCGCTTGGTCCAGGTTGAAATGCGTGGGGTGTCGAGCGGGTCGCAAGGCATCGACCACAAAGGTGCGGACGCCGGCCAGCCGGGCGAAGGTCGCGTCGGGAATCTGGTGGGTATCGGTGCAGTAGGCGAAATCGCCAACGCGAAAGCCAAGCACTTCCAGATTCGGCCCATGCTGCAGTCGCAACGGGATGACCTCCGCTCCCAAGACCGAAAAGGGCTCGAGCGAGATCGAGCGGATCTCCAGCCGCGGGGCGGCCCCGGGATGGGTCCGCGGTCGATCGTCAAACGCATAGTCGTAGGAATGCCGGATCCGCCGCCCCACCCGTGGTTCGCAATACAACGGTACCGGGTGGCCTAGATAGAACGGAAACAGCCTCAGATCATCGAGCCCAAAGAGATGGTCGGCGTGGGCATGCGTGTAGGCGACCGCATCGACGATGCCGATCTGCTCCCGCAACAATTGGCCCCGCAGGTCGGGCGGCGTATCGATCAGCAGATTGCCTTCGGGAAGGCCGATGATCACAGCGCAGCGGGTCCGTTGGTTTCGCGGATGCCCCCCGGTGCAGACCGCACAACCGCAACCCAACGCCGGAACACCGACGCTGGTCCCTGTCCCCAAGAAGACGACCTGCCCCTCGATGTCGGTCGTATGAGGCGGCTGAGGATTCTTCTCGGGCATCGCTGATCAAGGGGCAAAGGGAAACGCAATCCAGGGGGGCGTGACCGCCAACCGAGCCCCTTCGGCCGCGGCACCCGCCGCAGCGAGCCCGCCCGTCGGCCGCGGGCATCGACCCACCGCCCGCCGGCCCACGTCGCCTGCCCGGCGGGCCGGGGACGCAAGCGGTATCGACACCGCTGCCCCTCGACAGGGTATATCGGCTGGTTCCGGCCCTTTCAAGCCGAGGCAAAGAACCCCTTGGCTGATCAGGGGGAGACGTGCGATACTCGGGCCCTAACCAAGTGAGCCTAGGCAACGCATCCCGCCCGACGCTGTCGCGTGGCGAAGAAGAAAACCAATCAATCCGATTCAGGAGCTGCGGAATGTACAAGAATTTTAGCGCCAGTGGTTTAGGGATCACCGGACGGCAAAGCGAACTGATCGAGTTGGCCCTGACCTACGCGTTCCGGGGGATGGATGTCGACATGATCGACATGCTGAAGCGGTCGCAGCGAACCAGCTTTGAGGACGCCGCCAAGTACCTGCGGGCTGCCGAGATCAAGATCGGACCGTTCGATTGCGGCGTGAACCTGGATGCGGACGAAGAGCAATTCACCACCCAGTTGGCCCAAGTTCATCCGCTCTCGGATCTGGCCGGGCAATTGGAAGCGGACGTGGCCACCGTGACCCTCCCCACGGCCACCGACCGTCTCCCCTTCCCCGAATATTTCGAAACGATCTCGCAGCGCGTCAATCAGGTTGCCGAAGTCCTGGGTTCCAAGCAGATCCGCTTGGGCGTGGCGTTTGCCTGTGGCGCCGAACGGGAAGAGAACAAAGAATTCCCCTTCGTCAACAACGTGGAAAGCTTCCTCGCGTTGATCAAGAACGTCGCTTCTTCGACCGTCGGCTGCGTGATCGACAGCTGGAACTGGCAGGTCGGTGGTGGAAACTACGAGCAGATCGCAGCCTTGCCGATCGAACAGATCGTAGCGGTGCGGATCGGCTCGCTCGCCGAAGGGGCGGCGGCCGCCGACGCCAAGTCCGCTGATCGCGTCCTCCCGACCCCCGGCGGGCCGGTCGATCACGTGGCCCTGGCCAAGCACTTGGCCAACGGAGACTACGAAGGTTCAATCAGCCCGACCGCGTCGGCCGCGCAGTACAAGGGCCAGACGCGTGAAACGATCGTCAACAATGCCCAGGAAGCGATCGATGCGATCTTGGCGGCGGCCGAATTGCCCGTGCCGCAACGGCCGATGGACACGATCGCCTCGATGCCCTACGAGTCGACCGCGATCAACTGATCGCCCCAACTGAGCGGCCTTTGCGCCCGCCGGCCGTGGCCCCAAGTCACCCCTCTCCCCCGCCTCGCAGCGGATCGCGGGGGAGAAGGAAAGGATGAGGGGTGGTTTTTCGGACAGAGGCTAGGCCGGAGCCCTCCACCGTCGGCCTGCTCGCCTTTTCCGGCTGTGCGGGTTACACCGCTCGCGCTCCTCGCCGGCCGCTACCGAGCGCGCCCCTGCTGCTTTTTCATTGTCGAAATCTTTCCCCCCGCCCGATGGTTGGGATAGCGATGGCGCACGTGCTGCGCCGTGAAGGGGAGAGGGAATGGCTGTCTCGCAGGCAGCCACCGTCGGTGGAACCGCCGGATCCGACCCCTGCCCAGGTCGTTTGGTTTCATCATCACGAGCTGTCATGGATGACTTTCCGCGCGAAATGAGGGGCACGGCTGCCTGGTTG
>CAYNVI010000449.1:0-4409 GCA_964400585.1 uncultured Pirellulaceae bacterium
AGGTCCTGGTCCTCAGCCTCGACCTGGCGTTCCCGTCCGGCAGCGAGGCCGAGCGCACCGCCGCCGATCCCACCGGACGCAAGGCCCGCGCCCTGTTCGTCCTCATCCTTCGGCACGTGCCGCTGGAGGGCGTCAAGCGGACGCTGGGGCGCGAGGTCGCGATCAAGGTCCTGCGTCACGATCTGGTCGACGATCCGCTCGCCCAAGACCGCTTCCTGACCGAAGCCCGCACCATCGGCGGGCTCGATCATCCCAACGTGATCGCCCTGCATGAACTGGCGATCAACCAAGCGGGACAGCTCTTCTATTCGATGAAACGCGTCGATGGGACCAGCTGGAACACCGTGATTGGCGAGCAGACGCTGGAGCAAAACTTACGGATCTTCCTGCGGGTGGCCGATGCGATCCGCTACGCCCATTCCCGGGGCTTGCTCCATCGCGACATCAAACCGGAAAACGTGATGCTGGGGCGGTTCGGCGAAGTCCTGCTGGCCGACTGGGGATTGGCGATTCCCTATCCGTTGCCTGCCGATGATCAGCACCAGACCAGCACGATGGGAGGAACCCCAGCCTACATGGCGCCGGAGCAGGCCGCCGGTGATTTGCAGGCGATCGGGATCCACACCGATGTATACCTGATGGGGGGACTCCTCTTCCACATCCTCACCGGCTTTCCTCCCCACTTTGGCGACACCCTGCTCGATTGCATCCAGGCCGCCGCCGCCAATGAGATTCGTCCCTCCCGCGTGGGAGGGGAATTGATGGAGATCGCCAGGCAGGCGCTGGCGTCCGATCCGGCCGAGCGGTTTGCTTCGATCGAAGCCTTGCTCGATGCCGTCCATCGCTACGAGCATCACGAGGAAAGCATCAACCTGGTCGATCGCGCCGCGAAATACGCCGCCCAAGCCGCCGACGAGGACGGCTACGAGAAATTCGGGCTCGCCCTCAACCTGCTCGGGGAAGCGACCGCTTTGTGGCCCGACAACCGGCGGGCCAACCAACTGCTGATGCAAGTCCGCGTCGATTTTGCCCGCAAGGCGAGCAGCTTGGGCGACCTCGACTTGGCGATCTCGATGCTCGATGCGGCTGGCGAGGGGGAATCCGAATTGGCCTGTCGGATCCGTCGCCAACGCCAAAAACGGAGCAAACAGGAGGCCCGCGAAGCCCGCCTCTCCACCCTCTTTACCAGCTCACCCGACGCGGTCCTGTTGACCGAGCGCGACAGCGGGACCGTGGTCGAATGCAACGACGCCCTGACCGGGCTGCTGGGATACGAGCGGGCCGAACTCGTCGGCCAACGGATCCCCGATCTGGGACTCTGGGCCTGCCCCGAACGCCGCAGCCTGTTCCTGCAGACGCTGCAGCGGCGCGGACGGATCGAGAATTTCGAAGGCCGCTTTCGGAGCGGCGAGGGACGGATGGTCGATGTCTTGATCTCGGGACGCTGCGTCACGCTCGAAGGACGCAGCCTGCTGGTCACCACGCTCCGCGACATCACCAAACGGAAAGAAGCCGAAAACGCGCTCCGCCTCAATCGCCAACGGCTGCGCGAATACACCCGACTGGCGAACCTGGGTACCTGGGAATTCAACGTCGAAAGCGGCGAGATCGTCTGGAGCGATGAAACCTTCCGGATCTCGGGTCTGCCGAAACAGGCAGGCTCGCCAAGCTTTCAGGAATACCTCGAAATGGTTCATCCCGACGACCGGGCGTCGATGGAACAGGCGGTCCATAACGCGATCGAAAATGGGGCGGCCTACGAGTTGACGATTCGCCATCGCCGTCCCGATGGGACCTACAACACAACGATCGCCCGCGGCCAGCCTCAATGGGATGACGCGGGGAAGATTGTCGAACTGTACGGCACCGTGCAGGATATCTCGCGGCAAAAAGTCGACCGGACCGAAGCCCGCCAGACCGCCGCGGCGCTGCAAAGCCTGCTCGATTGGACCGATCGGCCGCTCTGCATCTTCGACGCCGAAGGACGGGTCCTGGCGGCCTCCCAAAACCTCTGCGACCGCTTCGACCGCGCCCCCCAGTGCCTGCGGCACGATTGGCGAATCGCCATCGCCGCGGCCGATTGGCAGGCCCGCGATCCCGACAAACGCAGCTCGCTTCCCGCCCGCCTGCTCTTCCAAGACCAGCCGATGGGCGGACCGATCCGGCTGGCGGTCGAGTCGGCGCCCGGGAAAAGCGAGCTCTTTCTGGGCGAATGGGAAGACCCCGCCGGGGATCGCTAAAGCGGGCCCGCCCGGCATCCGCCCCTGTCGGGGATCCACAAGCCGGCCTTGCCGACGCTTGCCCCCTGCCCCCCGCTCGGGAACGGCCAGGGCTCGCCGGCCCGCTACCCTTTGACAAATCTTTGCCGCCCGCGGCCCTTGACTTTTCCGCCGGTTTAAACGAGTGTTTAAAACAGCTGTTTAATTTGTACGGCCGGCGGGTTGGAAAAGTGAGGCGAACTGCCATGGCGGGAGACGAGGACACGCGAGCGAAAATCGTGGAGGCGGCCGGGCCAATTTTTGCCGCCCATGGCTTCGATGCGACGACGGTCCGCGAGATCTGTGCCGCCGCCGGGGTCAATGTGGCCAGCATCGCCTATCACTTCGGGGACAAGTTGAGCCTGTACCTCGAGGTCGTCCGGCAGGTCCGGCAGGCCTGCGCGGCCCAATTCCCGATGGCGGAGCTGCCGGGGCACTCTCCGGAGGAGCGGTTGCTTGCCCACGTGCAGACGATGTTGCAGCGGATGCTGTCGGGCGACACGACCGGCTGGCAATCCCAACTGATGATGCGTGAGATGCAGCGGCCGACTGCGGCTTTCCAGGAGATCGTCGAAGATTATATGCGTCCTTTGATGGAGCAATTGAAAGGGTTGCTGCGCGAATTCGTGCCCCCCGCCACGCCGCCCCATCGGCTCGACCAGTTGGCGCTCAGCGTCGTCGGGCAATGCCTTTATTACCGGGTGGGGCGGGAGGTGGTGCAGTTGCTGATCGACCCGGCTGCCCGGCAGCAGCACTACACGATCGATGCGTTGGCGCGGCATATCGTCGGCGTGACGATCGCGGCGGCGAGGGAGGGCGCCTTCCTGGAGCAGACCCCGCAGCCATCGCCGGCGACTTCCTCGCCGGAAGATCGTCCCTGACCCGACCGCCGACCGCGCTGCCCGCGACAACGCGCCTCGCCGTTACGAAACCTCTGCCTGTTTTTCACGATTCGAGTGTTCCCCGTCATGAACCCAACCCCTGCCTCCGATTCGAGGAAGCGTCGTTCGCATCCTTGGCTCTTCGGCCTGCTGTTCAACCTCGTGGTGCCGGTGGCGCTGTTGATACTCGGGGTCGGCGTCTTCTTCCTGATCGGCGAGAGTGAGGCGCGCCAGCGTACTCCCGACGACATGACGCGGGCCGGTCGTTTGAAACGATTGCCGCAAGCCGAAGTCGCACCGGTCCGTTCGTTGGAAGCGTTCGGCGGCCAGCTGAACCTGTCGGTCGACGGCGTGGTCGTACCTTACCGAGAGGTTCAGGTGGCGACCGAAGTGGCGGGCGAGATCGTGTTCAAGTCCCCGGTCTGCGAGGCCGGCAACTTTGTTGAAAAGGGGAACCTACTCTGCCGGATCGATTCGCAAGACTATGACCTGGAAGTCGAGCGTCTGACGCAGATGCGGGAACAAGAGTATCAACAGCTGGTCGAACTCGATCAGGAACTCGCCAACGCGAAGCGGCTGCTGGAGATCGCCGACCAAGATCTGGAACTCCGTCGCCGCGAGGTGAACCGTCTCGAATCCTTGCCCGCGGGCTTTGCCAGCGAAGGGGAACTCGATCAAGCCCGTCGTGCGGAATTGCAAGCGAAACAAGCCCGAGTGACCTCGCAAAACCAGATCGAGCTGCTGGAAAAGCGACGAGCGCGTTTGGAAACCTCCGAACGTCTGGCGACGACCCAGCTGAAAGTGGCCGAGCTGAACCGGAAGCGGACGCAGATCCTCGCACCGGTCAGCGGCGTGATCGTCCGCGAGGACGCCGAACTCAATTCGTTCGTCCAGCGCGGCAGCCCGATTTTCACGATCGAGGACACCTCGAAGGCCGAAGTGGCGGTGAGTTTGCGGATGGATCAGCTGCACTGGATTCTGGACCAGGCGGGGGAACCGCAGGTCCCCTCCCAATCGCCTCCCGTAGGCGGCGAGGCGAAGGGCTACCGCCTACCGGAAACCCCTGCCACGATCGAATACGCCGTGGCGGGCCGCGGCAGCGAAGTCCTCCGCTGGGAAGGACGGCTGTTGCGGTACGACGGGATCGGGCTCGATCGCGAGACGCGGACGATCCCCGTGCGGATTGTGGTCGACGATCCCAAACGCATCGACCGTCGCACGTAGATCGGAAGAGCACACGTCTGAACTCCAGTCACTCCGGAGAATCTCG
>CAYNVI010000450.1:0-4400 GCA_964400585.1 uncultured Pirellulaceae bacterium
TGAGAAACGACCGCAATGTCTCGCGAGATGGAAAGCCAACGGAGGTCGTTTCTCATGGGGGAGAGGGGGCACGAGTCGGCAAAGCCGACTTATGTGTAACCGACAGCCCGGTGGGAGGGTGTCGCAGGAAGGAGGGAGATCGGGAGGGTGTCGCAGTGCGCTAGCCCTCCCCGCGCTCAGGATCGGCTGTCGCAGGGGGAGGATGTGGCAGCACCCCAAAGGGGCCGCGGTCGGCGTCGCTGGGCATCCGCCAATCGCCGCGCGGCGACAGGCTGACCGTTCCGACTTTCGGTCCGTCGGGCACGCAACTCCGTTTGAACTGATTTTGGAAGAAGCGGCGGTAGAACGTATCGAGCGTCTCCCGCAAGGCCTCCTCTTCGTACGGGCGTTCAAAGGTGGCGTGGCGGGCGAGGTGGAGGATCTTTGCGGGCGAGAACCCGAAGCGGATGACGTGGTACAGGAAGAAGTCGTGCAGCTCGTAGGCACCCACTTGCTGTTCGGTTTCTTGCCCGATCGAACCATCTTCCGCCGGCGGAAGCAGCTCGGGAGAGATCGGGGTCGAGGAGATCGCATGCAGCAGGCCTCGCACCGGATCCTCGAAGTAATGGTCGGCCGCATAGCGGACCAGGAAGCGGACCAGCGTCTTGGGGATCGAGGTGTTGACGTTGTACATCGACATGTGATCGCCGTTGTACGTGCTCCAGCCGAGCGCCTGTTCGGACAGGTCCCCCGTCCCCAGCACAAATCCGCGGTTCATCAGCACGAAGGTCCGCATCCGCGCCTGCACGTTCTCGAAGACCAGGTCCTGCGTGCCCGCGGGGACTTGCTGCAGCCGCTGCTGAAATCGCTCGACGTCCTCGCTTTCCTTCAGCGGCAGCCCCAAGGGCGCGTGGTCGAGGGCGGCGAAGGCTTGCAGGCAGAGCGGACGGATGTCGACCTCGGAACGCTGCACGTGCAAGGCCCCCATCAGTTCCCCCGCATTCCGGCGGGTCGACGTCGTCGTCCCAAAGCCGGGCATCGTGAGGGCATCGATCCGGTGCCGCGGCCAACCGTAGAAGTCACACGCTTTGATCGCCACCAACAGGGCAAGGGTGCTGTCGAGCCCGCCCGAAACCCCGATCACCAACGGCGCCTCCGGCGGCAGACGCGAAACCCGCTTGGCTAACCCGGCCATTTGGATCCCGAAGATTTCGCTGCAGCGGGCCGCCAGGGTCGCCGGATTGGTGGGGACAAAGGGATGGGCGGCGATCGGGCGCTGCGGCGGGCCGGAGCGCGGCGCACGCTCCGCCTCACCGGGCACCGGCAAGCGGATTTCCCGGTAACGACGCGGCAGATGCTGGCGCCCCCAGGAGAAGACATTCGTGACCTGGCGATCGTGCTCGAGCCGCTGGAGGTCGACGTCGCAGGTCGCGTGGTTGTCGGCGGGCCAGGGTTGCCGACCGTCGCCGATCCGCTGCGATTCGGCGAGCAGCGTGCCATTTTCGGCGATCAGGCAGTGACCCCCGAAGACCAAGTCGGTCGTCGACTCGGTGGGCCCCGCGCTGGCGTAGGCATAGGCGGCCAAGCAACGTCCCGATTGACTGACCACCAGATCATGGCGCCACGACGCTTTTCCGATGTTCTCGTTGCTCGCCGACAGGTTCAGCAGGATATTGGCGCCGGCCAATGCTTGAAAGCCGCTCGGCGGCGTCGGGGTCCAGAGGTCTTCGCAGATCTCGATCCCCAGGCAGGCATCGCCGCGGCGGATCAGCAGATCGATCCCGAACGGAACCGTTTGCCCTGGCAGTTCGATTTCCGGGGGATCGTCGTCGCTGCCGGCGGCAAACCAACGGCCTTCGTAGAATTCCTTGTAGGTCGGCAGGAACTGTTTGGGGACGGCCGCGACAACATTGCCCCCCACGCAGACCGCCGCCACGTTCATCAGGCGGTCGCCGACCGTCAGCGGCAAGCCAACCACCACCAGCGGTCCTGCAGGGGGGGTCGCCGCGGCGATTTCGTGCAGGCCCTCCCGAGCCGCCTCCAACAACGCCGCCTGACCGAACAGGTCGGCGCACGTGTAGCCTGTGATCGCCAGTTCCGGCAACAGCACCAAGTCGGCGTCGGACGCCCGCTCGATCGCCTCGCAGAGGGCTCGAACATTCGTCTGCGGATCGCCGACGGCGACGGGCGGGGAGGCGGCGGTGATCCGGAACAGACCGTGGGCGGGATAGCGATTCGCGGGCAAACTGCAGGCTCTGGCTCGAGAGGAAGCGGGCGCGGTGAGGCGGGTGGCCGGCCAGCATCGATCACGGCCGTCTCGCAGATGCCGCCGGCACATCGCCGGGCCGCGTCGCGACCCCTTGTGGGTCTTCCGGCAGCGCCTACGCCGGGGCGTGAGAGACTTCCAGAATCGTTTCGACGACGTCGATCAGCTGGTCGAGGCGGAACGGTTTGAAGAGGACTCCCTTGGGATGAAGCCCCGCCTTGCGGGCGTTGACGATCGAGTGCCCGGGGTCGTAACCGAAGCCGGTCATCAGGACCATGGGAACGCGGTCCATCAACTCGCTCAGGCGACACATCACCTGGTAGCCGCTGAAATCGGGAAGCTTGATGTCGCTGATGATCACGTCGTAATCGACTTGCCCCAGCCCGCTGCGGACCATCATCACCGCCTCTTTGCCTTCGTGGGCGGTCTCGACGATGCAGCCATAGCGTTCCAGCAGGTTGTGCGCGTCGTTGCGAACCTGCTCATCGGCGTCGACCACCAGGATCCGTTTCCCTTGCAGGCTGGCGTGCTGCGGTCGCTGGGAACCGGCCGGGACCGCCTCGAGCGGCGTCATCCGCTGACCGATCTGCTGGATCGTCTGCTTGATGTCGCGGGCGTTTTGCAGGATCCGGCGGATCCGTTCGACGATCTCGGGGCTATGGCCGATGTAGCCTTCCATCACGTTGACGGCGTCGTTGAGGATCTCGTCGACCGGCATGGCCACCGCGCTGTGGATGGCGTCGCAACTTTGCTGGGCCGTGTTGGCTTTTTGCGCCACCAGCAACTCAAGTGTGTTCAGTGCGAAGGCGACGTCGCGGGAAAAAATCTCCAGGAACTGCAGATCACTATCGGTAAAGGCATTGGACTCAGGGCTTTCGACATTAATCGTGCCAAGCACCTGGTCATGCAGGATCAGGGGTGCGGTGATTGAGCTTCGCGAGGTGGCCACACCGGGAATGAACAACGGATCGTTCTCGACATCCTGGCACACATAGGGTTGGCCGCTGGCGGCCACATAGCCGGTCACTCCATTGCCTTGGGGGTGAGCGAATAGCTGGCGATCGGCTGCCTCTTGGTCGATGCCCACGCTCAACAGCGGCACCAGGTTGCCGGTGGCGTGTTCGAGCAAGCGGATCTCGATGACTTCGAAGTTGAGCAGATCATTGAGGTAGTGGCGAATGTTTTCTTTAAGCAGGTCGATCCGCTCATCGACCTCCATCATGAAGATTTCCGAGGGTCGCAGATCCGCCAACTCGCGGCCGGCCTGGTGAATCGCCGCCAGCTTTTGTTGCTGCAGAATCTCCTCGGTGATGTCGCTGACCGTGACGATCAACTGGCGGGCATGGTGGGGTTGGATCAGCGGAGCGGCGTGAACTTGGTAATAGCGGTTGTTGACGCTGTGCAGGGTGCTATTGCTTTCTTCGCCGGTGGCCAGCGCCGTATGAAAGGGGCAAAAGTCCGGCCCCATGATCTCCGGGTTCGACAGCAGTTCATAGAAGTTCTCGCCGGCCAGGTTTCCTTCGCGGCCGGCCCACTGGGCCAAGCGGCGATTTCCCCACAGCACCCGGATATCGGCGTCCAACAGCGCCACACCCTCGGGCATGTCGCGCAGCAGCAGCCCGCTTTGGGCGATCCCCCGCAGCTCGCTCAGCTGGGGCAGTTGATCGCGGGCAATCCAGACCCCTTCGATCGTGGGCTCATTCAACTCGTCGACCACAGCAACCGAAGTGTCCACCACCAAAACCGAATCGCGGTCGATCTCTGCGGGAAGTGTTCGTGGATCTCCAACGCAGATCAACCTGTGCGGTTGACTCGTCGTTTGCATCGCCTGGGGCGAACGATTCATCAAACTTCTCCCCACCCATCCGAATCACAAAGGCATTATTGCATTCTTCGGGGGTTGTCCCTGCTGCAACGGTTTCAGCACGACCAATCCCGTGCTCAACCTGCTTTGTCCTTAATCATAGGATTAAGTTCCCGGTTGTCACAGCCATCGGGTGCCACATTCCCGTAATCGCACCGACTTCATCCCCCCGCCCCTCCTCGCCTGACCCCCAGGCTGCGCTGCCACCGTTCACAGCGCGCCCTTTGCTGCCGCAGGCCCAGCTGGGGTCCTGCGAACACAACCCGGCACTCCTGGAAAGCCTATCGACTT
>CAYNVI010000451.1:0-4397 GCA_964400585.1 uncultured Pirellulaceae bacterium
CTTGCATCACGCCCGGTCCGCGCAGCCACAGACGCTGGTTCGCATCGATCCGCAAGGAGACGCCCGCGACGGGCGGACCCACTCGCCCAGGCCGCGCCGAGGCGGGCCGGGCACTGCAGACGACCGGCCCCGCTTCGGTCAGACCGTACCCATGGATCACCAGGATACCGTGGTTGCCGAACCGCTGAAATTCGTCCGCCGTCAGGGGCGCTCCGCCACAGCCGAGCCAGCGGAGCCGGTGCAGCCCCCAGGCTGCTCGGCAGGCCGCCGGATCGGCAGCCTCCTCCAATTCGGCTAACAACCGCAACGCCAGACTGGGGACGAGATTGATCAGCGTCGGCTGCAGCGCCGGGGCCATCGCTTGTAATCCTCGCCAGCCATGCCCCACGGCCAACGTGCTCCCAGACAGCAGCCAGGTTCCAAAGTCGCAGGTCCGGGCGTAGGCATGCGCCAGCGGCAACACGGTCAGCCGGCGGTCGGCGGCCGACTGCGGCACGGCATGCCACTTCGCCGCCGCGTTGCTGACCAAGGCATGGTGGCTTAACATCGCCGCCCGCGGCTCGGACTGGGTCCCGCTGGTCCATAGCAACAAGGCTGTAGCAAGGGGATCGATCGCAGCGGCTTCCTGATCCGCCGCCTCGATCCGACGCACGCCGGCGGACGTGGCGGGACAATCGGCCAAGGGGATCGGCGGAGGCAAGGCGACCTTTCCCGGGGCGAGCCTTGGCCCCTCCTCCAAGCTCAGCCGGGCGTCGAGCGCTTGCAACCCCAGAGCACCGTGACCCGCCGACGCTCCCACCCACCAGGTCGCCCCGACCGAGCGGGCACGCTGCAAGGTCGCTTCGGCTGGCAACGCGTCTCCCAAGGCGGCTTCGATCGCCCCGAGCTGCTGGATCGCCAGCGCGATCACCGGCATTACGGCGCGGTTCCCGACGGCGACCGCGACCCGGTCTCCCGGACGCACGCCCGCTTCGGCCCATCGATCGCGGAGAGCCAACACCCAATGGGCCAGCCGCCCCCAATCGATCGCCCCTGCCTGCGTCCCCACCCGCAACGCAGGTGCCTGGGGACGGCGGAGCGCATGCTGGTACAGCGCGCGGACCAACACCCGATCCGTGCGAGCGGCGAGAGGGACGGGAAGCGATTCGCAGGGCATCGAGGCGGGCTGAAAGAGGGAAGCGAGGAAACCAACAAAAAAACCTCGACACGTTGCCGCGTCGAGGCTGAGGTCGCCGGTAAAGCCACATGCCCCGAGAGGACTCGGGCGCGGCTCGTGGGAGCGGGCCGGATGGAGGCCGTCCCTAGATCGCGTCGTCTTGCAAGACGTACTCCGAGAAGGGGACGTCACTGCTCTTGCCGCGAAGCGTCATCAACGCCTGGTAGACGCGATAGTTGACCGATTGGCTGATGAACCTCGTTTGTCCACTCGCCATGCCCGCGTTGACCCCGTCGGTATGGGCCGAAGAGGGGCGAGCAAGGACCGAGAAATTGGCCCCGGTGCCGAAGGTCATCGACACGCTGTACTTGTCGGAAGTGCCGTCGCCGCTGTTAATCTTCATGATCGGGGCGACGGGGGTCGCGGTCCCGACCATCGCGATCGTATCGGTCGCTTCGTCCACTTGGTGCCAGACGAAACCTTGCAGGCACTTGACCAGCCGCGGATTGATCGCCGGGCGCCGGCGGCGAGCGTCGTCGAACCGTCGGTGCCTGGCGGAGCCACCAGGTACCAGGGCTGCGCCTGGAGGTTTTCGGAGAAGAGCATGGTGTTGCCCTGGCCGTCCTTGAAGTCGTCCAGGCGAACCGTTTCGCCGGCCGGACCGACCTGGGCCACCTTATTATTGAATGCGCCATTGGCTTTATCTTCGGCCACGGCAAATCCCACCGTCGCATTGGGGAACATCCCGTTGTTGGCGACGTAGCTGTTCTTGCCGTTCGGCGAATCGGTGGTCGGGCTGCTCGGGCACATCATGATCGCCAGGTTCGGTGCCGTGTCCCCGCTGTAATCTTCCGGGGTCTGATTGTTGGCGTTGGTCGACAGCAGGGGATAGCGATCTTCGGTCCAGCGCTCGTAGATCGGCTGGGCGTCGAGGCTGGGGAAGAGGGCGACGGCCCAGCCGCCGGCTTTGAAGTGGGCCGGCGGAGTGTTTCCGGGATCGGCCGGGTCGGGGGCGGTGGCAGCGTAGGCGCCGAATTCGTTCAAGTAACCGGGCAGGCCCTTGTGCGTGTTTTCGTACTGGATGGCCGCATACGCCAAGTTCTTGATCTGCGTCGAGCACTGATTCCGACGGGCGACTTCTCGCGCGTAATTGACCGCGGGGATCAACAGCCCCATCAGGATTCCGATGATGGTGATCACCACCAATAGTTCGACCAGTGTGAAACCGGCCCTTGTTCGTCTTGGCATTATGTCCGCTCCCGGAGAAGAAAAGTCTGGACGAAATTTCGCCCTCAGTGTGTCAGTCTTTCACAATCGTGTAGAAAAGTCCAGTAAAGCGGGGTGCAAACGGCGAAATTTGCGCCCCGTGTGTTTCGCCTCCCCCCAGTCCGCAGCACCGCATTTTGGCTGGGGCTGGCTGGGGAGTGCGGATGGGCAGCGAGCGTAGCGATTTTTCGGCCGGCGGCGGGCCGCCTGCGGCCGGGCCGGCAACCTTTCGGCTGAAACCGGCCGCCCGGCGGATTAGGCTGGGCCCTGTCCCGCTAGGCTCTGTCCGAAAACAAAAAACGGGTCGCGTCGCGACGCCGCTAGCTCCCTTCTCCCCCGCCGCGCAGCGGATCGCGGGGGAGAAGGAAAGGATGAGGGGTGGTTTTCGGACAGAGCCTAGCCCCGCGATGCCCGCTCCCGCCGCTTTGTTCCGAGACGACGTTCGTGCAGCCGATCTACCTCGATTTCAATTCGACCACGCCGGTCGCCCCCTCCGTGCTGGAAAAGATGCAGCCGTTTTGGGCCGAGCACTTTTTGCTGCCCGCCCAGCAACACCACGATGGCCATGCGGTGGCCGAAGGGCTGGAAGAGGCCCGGCAGAGCGTCGCGGCCCTGCTCGGCTGCGACGCCTTTGAGATCGTGTTTACCAGCGGCGCGACCGAAGCGAACAACCTGGCGATCCTCGGGATCGATCGCCTCCAGCCGCCGGGCCACATCATTCTGTCGGCGCTGGAACATGAATCGGTCTGGCGGACGGCCGATTGCCTGGTCGCCGCCGGCTGGACGCTCAGTGTCGCCGAAGCGGGACCCGCCGGGACCGTCTCCCCAGACCAAATCGCCTCGCTCTTTCGAAAGGAGACCCGCCTGGTCTGCCTGCAAGCGGCCAACCCCGTGCTGGGAACCTTGCAACCGGTTCGCGAGATCGCCGACCTCTGCCATGCCCAGGGGGCACGCCTCCACTGCGACGCCAGCCAACTGCTCGGCAAGGCGCCGCTCGACGTCGAACAACTCCGCGCCGATACGGTCGCGATCAGCGGCCACAAGCTCTACGGCCCCAAGGGCACCGGCGCCCTCTACGTCCGCCGCGGCATCTCCCTCTCCCCGGTCCTGTGGGGCGAATTGCGGGAGATGGGCCTGCGTCCCGGCGCCGAGAATGTCCCGGGCTGGATCGGCTTGGGCGCCGCTTCCCTGCTCGCTTCGCGCTGCGTCCCCGAGGCGTGCGACACGCTGACCGAACTGCGCGACCGCTTTGTCGAGCGTCTGCGAGACTTGCTCGGCGAGACGGTCCAGGTCCTCTGCGAACCGACCGCCCGACTCCCCAACACCGTCGCCTTGCAACTGGCGGGCAACGCCCAGCGAATCCAGGCGGTCGCCGGCCGGCTGGTCTTCCTGACCGCCCGCACCATCCCGCCCGCCGATGAAATGACCCGCTCCCTCCGCGCGATCGGACGGAGCGACCCTGAAATCGCCCGCACCCTGCGGATCAGCCTCGGCTGGACCACCAGCCGGGAACAAGTCGACCGGGCGGTGGAACTGTTGGTCGATGCGGCCGAGCTGGCGACGACCAGCCACCTCTGAGGCTCCCTCGGCGCGGGCCCGCCGCACCGCCCCCCTCGCTTGGCGAGCTGCGGGCGTTCGCGTCTTCCTCCGGCCGAGACCGGCGCGCGATCTTCGCCGGCCCGCCCTGCCGCGTCCAGCCGCGCGGCGGTTCCCCCGCGACGCCGCCGCCTCCCACCGGGGCGCGCCCGCGACCGCCTGTCCCGGACGTCCCCGCTCCGCCGCTCGGCGGCTCCGCCGGCACCTCCGCATCGCCACAAAAAAATCGACTTGCTAGCTTTTTCCGATCCACCGGAACTAGACACCTGGGACTTGCACCAAAAGACCCTGCCTACTTTTTAAGCAGCCAGGCCGGTGCCTCCTTTTGCGACGGGCCTGCGCAGGCCTTAAGCACACCCTGCTTCGTCGCCATAAACCC
>CAYNVI010000452.1:0-4396 GCA_964400585.1 uncultured Pirellulaceae bacterium
TGGGGGAGAGGGAGCAAGAGTCGGCAAGGCCGACTTGTGTGGAACAGTGAGCCCTTGGGAGGGTCGAGCCTCAGCGAGGGGAGGTCTAGCGAGCCACGACACGGCGAGATGGCCTATGGCACGGGGCTAGCGTCCATCCCGCTCATCAAAGGTGGCACTGTCCAGCTACCGATCGCGGCGGAGGTTCCCCGCGTAGTGCGTCATTTCGGCAGCAAAATGCCGACGCCAAGCCTCCTCGTCGTACTGGTAGTCGACCTCGGGCACGATCGCCTTGAGGGCGGCGAGCACCGGCGGATTCCGCACCTGCCGCGTCTCCTTCTTCGGCTTGCCTCCCATCGACAAGCCTCCCCCGCCGCCTTGACCGAAGCCGAGACTCATCCCGGGAGGCGTCCCGCCCGTCTTGGTGTGGGTCGTCACCAGGCCATCGACCAGTGGGAGCTTGATTTCGGGGGTGTTCAGTTCGATCAAGGCTCGCCCGGCCGCCTGCACTTCGGCATTGTTGGGACTCTTCAACAGCGGCAAGTAAGAGTAAATCGCCGCCTGTTTGCCGTAGGTTTCCAGCTTTTCATAGGCCCGCTCGCGAATCACCGGATCGGGCTCGTTCAAGCCGATCTGAACCAACGGTTCGACCGCTGCCTGCGTCCGCATCGCCCCGAGCAACTCGACCCACAACAGCCGCAGGCTTTGCGGTTGGGATTTACGGTTCTGGATCAATTCTTCGCCGATCGCCATCGCCGCATAGGGATCCTGCAGCCCCCGCAAGGCCTGGAACGCTTCCGCTCCCTTGTCGCCCCCCCGCAAGGCTTGGCTCCGCAGCCGCGCGACCTCTTTCTTCCAACGCTTGACCGTGACCTCGGTTTCGTCCCGTTGCTTGTCGATGGCAACCGCTTCGGGAAGCTGCCAGCGTCCGGCGGATAAGACCATGCCGCGATCCCGCTGCTGTTCCCCATAGGGAATCCAATCCCCGCGCCGGCGGACGAAGCCGAGTGCCGCGCGGGCTTGCTCATGCTCGGGTGCCAGCGCGATCACCCGTTGCATGTGGTAATCGCGTTGCGGTTCCAACTGCTGCTTGGTACACCACTTCGCCAGCAAGAAATGCCGTTCCGGATCGTCTCCGGCGGCGGCGGCAAACTTCCGATATTCGGCCAGCGTCTCCGACTCGACCGTCCGTCGGACTTGGCCCTGCGGGATCGCGATGCGAATCCCTTCGGGAAGCTCGACCAACGCGAACGGGCGTTTGGCCTCTTCAACTTTCCGCACCGTCCCGTCGAGTTGCCCGCCATGGATCAACTCGACCCGATCGGCCGCGCCCAGCGGTCCGGCCGAAAGGCTTGCGGTGACCGCTCCCCAGCCGGCAAGCACAAGCAAGATCTTTCGCATCGATCATTCCGGGGCCATGAGGGATCGTTTGGTTTCCAGCCTAACCGATGGTCCGTCGGCCGCCAAACGCGCAGGCGGACCGACTCGCTTGCGCGCCCGCCTCAAGCGAGCGGCAGGACCGCAAAAAAATGGACCGGCTTGCCGTCAGCCCGTAGAGGCACCGTCGGTTGACCGATCCCTTCAAATCCAAAACGACTGTAAAGCCGACAGGCCGGTGCGTTGTCGTGGCGCACCTCCAAGGTGACGGCACACGCTTGCCGCCGCAGCGCTTCCTGCCGCACCCCCTCCAGCAACGCCCGACCGACTCCCGCCCCTTGCCAGCGATCGCGGACAAAGAGGTCATGGATATTGATCCGGAGCGCTCCCCGGAAGGTCGAAAAACTGGTCAGGCAATTGGCTAACCCGACCGGCTGGCCTTGCCTCCAAGCGATCAACGAGAACGCGCCCGGCATCTGCATCAGCCGCGTGATCAACGTCTCCAGGTTTGCCTCGGGAAGGGGCGCACCATTGCCCATCGGATGCAAGGCGTAGTCCTGCAACAGCCCGACCACCGCCGCGGCATCCGCGGCCACCGCGTAATCGGCTTGCTCGATCACGATCGCTTCCGCTTCCCCCACGCCTCGCTCCTCCTGATCGGCTCCATCGTACCCACGAATTGCGGCAGGTCTCGCCTGATCCGAGCGTGCGGGACGACCGGTTGCCCCAGAGCCGACCGCCTCTGCCGATTCTGGCGATGATAACGATTTTTCGGGGCCGGCAGGCGTGGCTTCCCGCCCGCGGCCCCCGACCGAACACGAGCGGTCGAGCTTATCGGCGGCACTTCCCGCCGCCGTCGGCCGGGTGGCCTATGTTTGCCGGGGGGGAGGCTTTGTCCGGAAACCGCCGAAGCGGGTCGCGAAGCGGCTCCTGCCCCTGGCCTGCCCCGAAAACTTGATTTCCGCACGCTCGACCGGTCCGCTTGCCATGCTGCCTCGCCCGATCACCGATCCCCAACACGACCGCGAACGTCTCCGTCGCTGGCGGGCCGGACGGATCGAGATGCGGGCCGGCCAATTGGTCGGGATCGGCCGCCGTTGGTTGCCGCGTCGCGCCTCGATCGCCGAAGTCTGGCTGCAATCGCGTTGTCGCTGGGGCCCGACCGATCGCTGCCGGCTCGACTATCACCAACCCTGGGGCTCCCCCGGCTTCCTGGTCCTCGATTACGTCGCAGCGGGTCCCGGGACTTCGCTGAAAACCTTTCGCGGCGCGCTGGAAGTCCTCGACGCGATCGCCAGGCAGCGGCGTTCGCTGGCGATCCTCGCCCACGTCAGCACCTCTGCCATCACCGATCGCTTGCTGCGGCGGTGGGGCTGGGAAGCCCACCTGCCTCAGCAGGCCGGCCGTCACTGGATCAAACGATTTTATGAAGGATATCCAGCGAGCCGGCTGGCAGACTACTTGCCCACGAACTACTTGCCCACGAACGTTGCCGAGAGGGACGAGCGCGACGCGGCGGGGGAGCCCGCCGCGGTGCGAGAGCCCGCCGCAGGCCGGTGGGGCTTACCCCAAAGAAAGCGTCCGGGAATGACTTCGTGATCTTCCCACCGAAGTCACCCTCCCGCTGGCGGGAGGGTCGGACGCGGTAGCGGCCGGGGAGGGCCTTCTCCGAGCCTGAGAGCCCGACTCTGCCACAAGCGGAGCAGCCCAAAACGACGAAGTTGTTTCCGAACGACTTCAAAGAGGCGTCACCCTGAAAAAAACACCGACCGCTGGCGGATCCCCACACAACTGATCGAGCGCCCCTACCCATGCTGCGTCGCCACGGCGCAGTAGTCGGGGCGTTCGGCGGCCGTGTCATGGCGAACCGCTTGCACGATCCGGTTGTCTTCCACCAGAAAGACGCCGGGCATCTGGAATCCGTCTCCTCCCAGCTTACCGATCCCATGGCCGGCGAGAATGGCCGCTCGGAAACCGCGCCACCAGACCGCCGGTCCCAGCAGCTGTGCGAACCGCCCGCGGCCCAGACCGTACGCCCTGTAGAGCTCGCAACTCGGGTCGCTGACCCGCGGCAGATCTTCCAAGCCATATTCGGCGAAGAAGCGAGCCCCTTCGGGTTCGCTTCCCATGTGGACCAACACCACCCGGACGTGCTCCGCCTCCAGACGCGCTCGTTCCGCCGCCAGGTCACTCAACGCTTCCCGACAAAACGTGCATCCCGAGTGACGCAGAAAGACGACCAGCAAGCGTTGACGACGCGACAACTCCGCGAGCGTTTCGCCCTCGTTGGTCTGGAAACGCTCGTTGGCCGCGGCCGGATCGAGCGGCTCGCCCGGGCGACGCTCCGCGGCCATCGACTCGCGAAACGCCACGTACAGGATGGCGGCAAAGGGAACCCACCAGATCAAATCATTGGTCAGCAACACCCAGGCCCAGGAGCCCGGCAAGCGGCCGGGTGCGTCCACTGCCGCGGTGCCCCACATGAAGAGAAAACCGAGCGGCCCGAACAGCTTGCCCAACAAGCCGACCAACACGATCGGCCAGTGCCGCAGCGGTGCCGTGGCGGCGATCGCGTACCCCACGCCATAGACGCCGACGATCATCCCGACGCACTGCCACAGGGAAGGATATAGCGGCCGCGCAAGCCCGTTCCAGTCAAACAGGTCAAAGGGACGCAGGACCACCCAGCTGCCCCATGCCAGGTTGTAGGCGGCAGCGGCCCACAGCACCAATGTCATCCAGCGAGCGGCGGCAGCGGGCATCGGATCGATCTCTCCTGCCATCCGCCCCGACGGAGCTTCGACGGCTACATGCTTTGCAACTGTTGGGCCTTGGCCATCGCGTCTTCAGCCAAGGTGATGTACTGCTGATCTTGCGTCCCGGCCCACGCCCGCTGGTAAGTCACGCTCATCGCCGTGAAGTTAAAGGGGTCGTTCGGCTCCAATTCACACGCCTTCTTAGCGTGCTCGATCGCTTGCTCGTGCTGCCCGGTTTTGGTGTAGACCCTGGCCAGTGCCAGGTGGGCAAGGACGAACGTGGG
>CAYNVI010000453.1:0-4396 GCA_964400585.1 uncultured Pirellulaceae bacterium
CCCCCCGCTAATCTCTGGGACCCCTCCGGAGTCACGCGTAGGGGGTACCTAGCTCCTAGCTCCTAGCTCCTAGCTCCTAGCTCCTCGCTCCTCGCTCCTCGCCCCTCGCCCCTCGCCCCTCGCCTGATGACACAACCGGAACAACTCATCGATGATCTCGACAATGTCGCCCCAATCCTGTTCCGCTACGGAGACCTGATCCGCCAAGCTGGCCGCGGTTACGGCGAGTGCAGCATGCCCTTCCCGCTCGGCGACCTTGGCAAGCCGCGAGGCAATCGCGTTGACCGACGCCTCGTCGCGCTCGTCGGTCGCTTCGGCGATCCGTTCGATCTGCTGACCGATTTCCAGGGAAAGACGCTGCCCGACCGGTTCCCCGCGTTCCTGCTCAATTTCCCGCAGCGCCTCGATTTTCTCGATGAAACGCTCCACCAAAGCGGGGTCGAACTGGGTGCCCACGCAGCGTCGTAATTCCGCTACCGCTTCTGCATGACGACGTCCCTTGCGAAAGGGGCGATCACTGGTGATGGAATCGTAGCAATCGCAGATGGCGAGGATCCGCGCCGCCAACGGAATCGCGTCGCCCGTGGGCAGGTGCGACTGGCCTTCCTGGCCCCCAAAAAACGCGTTGTGCGTGCGGGTGATCTCGGTCAGCGTCTGGCAATGGAAAGTTGTCGCGATGATCTCCAGGCCGATATGTTGTTGCTGCGTCATCACCGACCACTCGCGTTGCGTCAAACGTCCCGGTTTCAGCAGGATGTCATCGGGGATGCCGATCTTGCCGATGTCGTGCAGCAAGGCAGCGATCTCCAGCAAATGCGTCTGTTTTGCGTCCAGCAATCCCGCCGCCGTCGTGACACAAAGATCGGCCACGCGGCGGCTGTGATCGGCCGTGTCGGCATCGCGGTAGGCGAGTGCCGAGACCAATGCCGAAACCGCGGGGAAGGGAATCGAATGCGAACCTTCCGGCGCAAAGCCCGCGGAATCGACGGAAGCCGCTTCCGCCGGCGACGTCGTCGAGGCTTCCTCCGCCGAGATGACGGCAAGCTGCGGTTCGAACAGGACGACACGGTTACGGCCTTGTCGCTTGGCGACGTACAGGCACATGTCCGCCTGATTGATCAGGTCTTGCGGATCCTCCGCGTCGTGGCTCAGATCACTGACCCCAATGCTGGCGGTGATCTGCAAATCTTGGTGGGAATCTAAGCGAACTTGTTCGATCTGCTGGCGCACGCGTTCGGCCAGACGCTCCGCCATAGCGGCGTCATGCTCGGGCAGCAGCACGCAGAATTCCTCTCCCCCGTAACGGCAGACAACGCCGCTGCCGGTAAATGCATCCCGCAGCAGTTCTGACACCATCCGCAGCACATGGTCACCGGTCTGATGACCATAGGTGTCGTTGACCTGCTTGAAATGGTCGTTGTCGATCATCATACAAGCGAGCGGCTTGCCGGCCCGTGTGCAAGTTTCCCAGTGCTGGTCGAAAAACTCAAAGAAGGCGCGGCGATTAAGACAGCCAGTCAAGGCATCTTGCGTCGCCAAGATCTCGAGCTCCCGGTTCTTCTTTTTCACTTCGTCGCGACTGCAACGAAGCACGCTCAGCATCTCCTCCAGTTCCGCACGATGCTCCTCGACGTGCGTGACATCCCGAAACGTGGCAAGCGTTCCGCGTCGGCTTCCATCGCCCGCCAGGATGGGCGCGTTGTTGGTGCTAAACACCCGCAGGCTGCCATCGGACAGACGGTAGTGCAGCAGCTTCTCACCCTCTTCCGCTTCATCCTCGCCCGACTGTAGCCAGGGGTATTCGAGCGGCGTTCCGTCGTCGGCTGGGGCCCAGTCGAGCTCGCTGGCCAGCGTGCCATGGATCTGCTGTTTTTCCAGACCGGTTCTTTCGGCGAAGGCCCGGTTGGCCAAGATGACGCGCCCCCCCTCATCCAACACCAACAGGCCCTCTGCCAGGGTGTCGAGGGCTTGTTGGACCCGGTCGGGAACCACTTGCGCGGTGCCGATACCTCCGATCATCGGCCGGAAGATCAGCGCGTAAATGCCGAGTCCCGCGAGCGTAAGGAAACCGGTCAAGCGGGCAAAGGGATCGTGCAGCAATGCCTCCAGCATGCCCTGCTGCGGCTCGTCGAAGGAGAACTCGATCTGCCCCCAATGCCGGCGGTTAACGTGGACTGGCAGCTGCATGTTGCCTCCGGCGCCAGCAGCCTTTTGCCCCTGCCAGTATTCTTTGTGCCCGTCGGTCGCAAACCGCAAACGGCCCGCAGCGGTTCGCACGCCGATCGAATCGAGCTCCCCGTCGCGCTGGACGGTCAGCCGCAGGATCGATTTCAGTTCGGTCCAGTGATGCCGCCGAATCAGCGCGGCCGTATTCAAGCCAACCGCTTCGCATTGCTTCATCCGGCCGCGCATCACCGCCGCTTGGGCGTCGGGGACAAGCCCGAGCCACTGGCCAGCGAGGATCAGAGACGTGCCGATGCAAACAAATGCAAACGCAAGTCTCAGTGAGGCAAGATGGACTTTGAACACGGGTGCTGATGCAAAGGAGGACTGCCCGCCAAACCGGAAACGTCGCTTCGCGAGGGGCGGTCGCTGACCCGCGTTTGTCGCCTCTCGCCCTGCCGCCGAGAGGGCAGGGTGAGGGGGTGAAAAAAACGTCCGTCATCGATCGCCCGTCGCTAAGCAAGTGTTGCTTATCTGCAGAGGGGGGGCCGCGAAGAAGTCTGCTGTTCCCCGTGGATCGAGGTTTGGCAACAGATGGGGCCGGCTTTAACGATTAATCCAATCGATCCTGTAATGCCTGCGGGTCTTCCGTTTCCTTTGCCACCGCCTCGCAGGGCAGAGCGGGGGAAGAAGCATGGGATGCGGAGCGGTTTGCGGACAAAGCCTAGCCCCTCGCTCCTCGCCGCTCACCCCCGCACAATCTCCAACATCCGCTGCACCACCTCCTCCGAGGACATGTCGTCCGACTCGATCACATAAGCATCCTCGGCGGGCCGGAGGCTCCCCATCGGCCGGGCGGCATCCTCTTCATCGCGGCGCTCCTGATCGGCCAAGATCTCATCGACCGAAACATGCGTGCCGTTTTCGGCAAGCTGCTGTTGCCGGCGGCGGGCCCGCGTCTCCGAGGACGCCGTCAAAAAAAACTTACAGTCCGCATCAGGAAACACCTCCGTCCCCTGATCCCGCCCCTCGGTCACCGTATCGGCTTCCGCAGCGATCCGGCGTTGTTGGACATTCAGCACCCGCCGCACGGCAGGCTCATCGGCCGCATAGCGGATCCGCGCGGTCACTTCCGGCGTGCGGATCGCGTCGCTGACATCTTCGCCATCCAGCCACACCCGATCATCGCGAAAATCGATCCGCAGCTGTTCACAAAGCTCCGCCAGCGCCCCGGTCTGCTCGACATCGACCCCCGCGCGGATCGCCGCCAGCGTGACGCAGCGATACATCGCCCCGGTATCCAAAAAAGAAAAACCGAGCCGCCGAGCAAGCTCGCGCGAAACGCTGCTCTTACCAGCTCCGGCCGGTCCGTCGATGGTGATGATCATGCCGGGATTCCTCAGGGCAAAGCGGTTGAGCGGAAGACGGAGCCCAGTATCGGCGCCCGTCCGCTGCGGGTAAACGGTGGTTGCCGCCGACCGGGGGGCCGCATAAGGTTGAGCGTTTACCCGCTCGCGCGGTCGAGTCCCCTCAGGACGCGTCCCCCGTCGCGATTACAACCGTCCCGCCGCCGCAGCTCCGCCTCCCCAATCCCGCGCGAGCCCCCAGGAGAGCCATCATGCCGGAAACGATTTTCGCCAAGATCATCCGCCGCGAAGTCCCCGCCAAGATTGTGCACGAGGACGACCTTTGTCTCGCCTTCCACGACATCTCGCCCAAGGCCCCGGTGCACATCCTGGTGATCCCCAAGGAGCCGATCGCCTCCTTGGCCGACCTGCAAGCCGAGCACCAAGCCTTAGCCGGCCACCTCATCCTGACCGCCACGCAGATCGCCAAGCAGCTCGAGCTAGACGCCGGCTACCGCCTCGTCTGCAACTGCGGCGAGGAAGGCGGCCAAGCGGTCGAGCACCTCCACATCCACCTCCTAGCCGGCCGCCCCCTCTCCTGGCCCCCCGGTTAATCAGGCATCTTCTCGAGCCCCCCAACCAGACACCCCCCTGGGAGGGTCGAGCGACAGCGAGGGGAGGGCCCAGCCGTGTATATAAGGACAATTACCGGCCACCAAACCCAAGACACCCTCCCACCCTGGGAGGGGCGAGCCTAAGCGAGGGGAGTGTTTTGACGGGAGCATTCCCAGGGTACCCAAACATCGCCGCCTAATCTCTGCGACCCCTGCGGGGTCGGCGGAGATTTTTTTTCGGACCGGGGTGCGCTGCGCAACCCCCGGCTAATC
>CAYNVI010000454.1:0-4382 GCA_964400585.1 uncultured Pirellulaceae bacterium
GGTTCTCCATGTTTCGCGCCCCTGCTTTTTCTCGCCGTCGCTTCCTCGCCCACAGTGCTGCCGCGGCCCTCGCGGGTCCGCTGGCGGTGAAGCCGACCTCGCTCTCGGCCGCTCCTGCCGCCGCCCGCCCCGCCCTCGGCCCCCTCTGTATTTTCGCCAAGCCGCTTCAGTGGCTTTCCTTCGCGGAGGTCGGCGCGTTCTTGGCGTCGATCGAGGCGGACGGCATCGAAGCGACGATCCGCCCAGGGGGACAGGTCGATCCAGCCGACGCGGCGGAAAAGATCCCGAACTTGGTCGACGCCTTGGCCGACCATGACAAACGGGTCGTGCTTTTCGCCAGCGATATCAACGACCTGGCGCAGCCGCATACGGAGAGCGTTTTGCGGGCGGCCGCGGCGGCGGGCATCCGCTACTACCGGATGAAGTACTACCGATACGACCTCGATCAACCGATCCTCCCGCAGCTCGACCGTTTCGCCAAGCAACTGGAATCGTTGGCCGCGCTCAATCGCGAACTGGGGATGACGGCGCTCTACCAGAACCATGCGGGAGCCCGTTACGTGGGGGCCCCGATTTGGGACCTGCATCGCCTCCTGACTTCGCTGCCCGATGCTCAAGTGGCTGCCGCCTTTGACATTCGGCACGCGACGGCGGTGGGGGGTGCCTCGTGGCCGATCCAGTGGCGGTTGATGCGTCCGCACACCGGAGCGATCTACGTGAAGGATTTCCACTGGGTCGACGGGCAAGCCGAAAATGTCCCGCTGGGCGAAGGCTATGTCGCCCCTGCCTTCTTCCGCGGGCTCCGCGAAGACCCGCTGGTCGATGCCCCCGTTTCCTTGCACATGGAATATGTCGACCACCGCAAGCCGGAGCTGATCGCGGAAAGTCGCGCAGCGATCCGTCGCGACCGGCAACGGATCGGCGAACTATTGGGGATCTGATTTCGCCTGCTCAGCCCCCGCGTTGCCAACCTGCAGCCGGATTTCGAAGCGGCCTTGGCTATCGGCTGCCCCGCAGCTCATCCCGGGCGTGTTGTGCTGCATCACGATCGTGCCCTCACGATCGATAGCGATCACGCCGCCGTCGCCCGGCTGCAACCGCCGCCACATGATTTCTTCCACGGCGACCGCGAGCGGGCGTTGGGCATAGCGGATTTGCGCGGCGATATCGTACGCGACCGCGTGCCGGATGTATTCTTCCCCCACGCCGGTCCCGGAAACGGCACAGCAATCGTCCGCCGCATAGGTGCCGGCGCCGACGATCGGCGAATCGCCGATCCGTCCCGGCAGTTTCTGCTTGGTTCCTCCCGTACTGGTGCCCGCCGCCAGATGGCCGGCGGCGTCGCGGACGACGCAACCGACCGTCCCGAAATGCGGCTCGTCGTCCGATTCGTCCGGTTCGTCCGGTTCGTCCCGCGGAGGCGAGGCTGGCGTCACCTCTTGGTTGAGGTGCTGGCGGCGATGGCTGAGAAAATAGTCCGGCGAGACCTGTTCGAGGCGGCCGGCGGCCGCTTGCTGCTTGGCAAACTGGTCGGCCCCGGGGCCGACCAACAGCACGTGCGGGGTCTCGGTCATCACCAGGCGTGCCAGCGAGATCGGATTGCGGGCGGTCGCCACGCCGCCGACCGCGCCACACGCCGCGGTCCGTCCGTCCATGATCGAAGCGTCCAGCTCAGCCTGGCCGGCGGTCGTCAGCACGGCCCCGCGACCGGCGTTGAAATGCGCGTCGTCCTCGAAAACACGGATCACCGCTTCGACCGTTTCGACCGCGGAAGCCCCTTGTTCCAAAAGCGTTTTGCCGCACTCCAAGGCACGTTGCAAGCCCGCTTGGCGGGCGGCCCGTTTGCCCGCGGGCCAGCCCGCCGGATCGCTTCCCGCGCCGCCATGGATCGCCAAGGCCCAGCGTCCGGGCGTTTTCGCCGGTGGCGTGACCGCGCCCGCCGACCGGCCGGGTTCGTCGCCAGCGACGGTTTTGACTTTGTTGACTCCCGACACCGTGACGACTCCTCCCATCCAAGCGATGGCAATGACCAGGAAAGCCCCTCGTGTCCAACCAGGGGCGCTCCGCTTACGAACAGACTTTTTCAGTAAAGGCTTTGACATCGCGAGGAAGAAGCCGATGTTCAAGCATCGGGTTGGGCCTGGGATGCGGCAACCGGTTCGGTCTGCTGCTCGGCTTCCTCGGAGGGATACCGCCGGAACACACGTCCCACAATGATCAAGGCCACCAACCACAGGACCGAACCGACGAAGAACGGAATGCCCGGCAAATGGACGACCGCTTCGTCCGAGGTGAAGTAGCCAAACAGGACCGAAGTAAACAACAAGGGGGCGATGATGTTGGTGAGACTGACCAAAGACGTCAACGCTCCCTGGATTTTGCCCTGTTCGCGGGGATCGACTGTGCCGGCGACGATGCTTTGAATCGCCGGTCCGGTCAGCCCACCCAACGAGGCAAAGACGATGATACAGGGAAACATCCAGCCTTGCGTCGCGGCGCCGTAACCGGCGAAAGCAAACATCGATACGGTCAATCCCAGCATCACCGTGCGGCGTTCTCCCAAGCGGCCGATAATCGGACGCACCAGCCCGCCTTGCACCAACGCAGCCATCAACCCGACCAACGCCAGCGTCAACCCGTTGGTCCACTCATCCCAGTGGAACCGGTAGCCGGTGTACAGCACCCAGACATTCTCGAGCCCGCGTTGGGCGAGCGACGAACAGACGAAGGCGGTCGCCAGGCCTGCCACCATCGGGTAGGTCCGCAGACGGCGCATCGTCCCCAAAGGGTTGGCATGCCGCAGCGTGAACTCGCTCCGCCGCTCCGGCGGCAAAGACTCCGGCAGCACAAAATACCCGTACAGCCAATTCAATAACGCCAATCCCGCCGACACAAAAAAGGGCAAGCGGAGGTTGACGGTACCGAGCAAGCCACCGAGGGCGGGTCCAAAGATGAAGCCCAAACCAAACATCACGCCGACCAGGCCAAAGTTGCGGGCCCGGGTTGCCGGGGTCGAAACATCGGCGATGTACGCGTTACCCGTCGTGAAACTGGCTCCCATCATGCCTGCCAGCATCCGTCCGACAAACAGCCACCAGACGTTGGCGGCGAATCCCTGGATCAGAAAATCGACGCCCAATCCGAACAACGAGACCAACAACACGGGACGCCGACCGAAGCGGTCCGAAAGCGCCCCCAAGACCGGGGCACACAGGAACTGCATCAACGAATAGGTCGCCGCGATGATCCCGACGTACCAGGCCGCAACCTCCGTCTGTTCGTCCACAAATGACTTCACCAATTCCGGCAAGACGGGGATCACGATCCCGATGCCCAAGATATCGATGAACAGCGTCAGCAGAATGAAGGCCATCCCCGCCTGGCGGCGATTGCCGGAAAGCGGGCGGCGGGGCACATCGTCCTGGGCCATAACTCGGATCGTCTCGGGAAGAGGTGCGAAGGGAGGGAGCGGGACAAGAGGGGAGGTGGAAAAACTGCCCGGGGGTGGGGGCCGCTCGAACGCGCGTCAAAGCCCCCTCAAGGTCCCAGCGGCGGCGTCTCGGTGGGACTGCCAGCCGCCAAGAACATGGCCGCCGTCGCCGTGGCATTCAAGCAGAAATGGACGGTGATCGCCGGCCCCAGCCTGCCCGTCTGCCGTGTCAGGTAGCTCAGCCCGATCGCGAGTAAGAAGAGCGAGACGGGGGCCGCACCCTGTCCCCAATGAACCAAGGAAAACAGCAGGCTGGTCAACACCATCGGCCAGCGGGGAAGACGCTGCACTTCGTCCGCCTCCAACCAGTCCGACGCGGCCTGCCTTTCCCGCAACCGCCCTGCCCCCTCGGTCGCCCCTTCCCCGGCAGCAAGCTGCTCTCCCGTAGGATCCGTCTCGCCGACCGACGTCTCGCCGGCCGACGTCTCGTCAGCGGCGCGGCCCCGGAACCGGCTTGCGGCAAGCCGCTGAAACCAGCCTTGCAACACCCCGCGAAAGAAAAACTCCTCGGCCAACGGCGCGATCAACACCGTGTTCAACGCCAACAGCGTCCCCAGCAGGGGCGTCGGCCGCGCCTCGATCAGATCCTTCACCGGGTGCATGTAGGGGATCAGCTGGTTCAACACCTGTTGGACGATCATCACCGGCGGGATCAGCATCGCCGCCGCGACAAGCCCGATCCGCAAATCAGCTCGTCGAGGCACCAGGCCCAATCGCGCGGCGGCGTGGGGCTGGATCGTCCGCAGCCAACCGAGCAACAAACCGATCGCGGCCAGTTTCGCCAGTCCTTCGATCGTGAAGCGGATGGCGAAATCCGGGTCCAATTGCAGCGTCGACGCAGCGTCGCGGTCGAGCGGCTCAACCCAGCCGAATCGTTCGGCGACCCCGATCC
>CAYNVI010000455.1:0-4375 GCA_964400585.1 uncultured Pirellulaceae bacterium
GGCTTCAAAGCCTATCGCAGCGAGGCCTTGAAGAAGCTGCGGATCACCGATCCAGGCTATGCGATGCCGCTGCAATTGTGGGTGGAAGCGGCGGTCAACGATCTGCGCGTGATCGAGATCCCCGTTCCCTTGATCTATCTGGACCTGAGTCGCTCTTTCGGCGGTGCGTTGGATGAGGCAGAGACCCGCCTGCGATATTACAATCGGATGATCGACGAGTCGTTGCGGGGGGCCTGCCAAGCCGGTCGCTCCCTGCCAAAGCGACGCCAGCTTTGCAAGAAACCTTCCGGATGATTCAACTGGACGCTTCCTCCCCCTTCGTGCAGTACCGCGTCCCGCGGGAGCATGGTTCGGCGATCGTCGAGCCATCCTTCGCCGATGCGCCGGGCCTGTTGGCGGAGAATCGCGCGTTGCTGAGCCAGCAGCTGGCGGAGGATCCTGGTCTGCCGTGGAAGGCTTTGCGGCAGGAGGCCCGGCAAGATCTGATCACGGCGGCCCTCCATTACACCCGCTCGTATCGCGACTACTCCGGGGCCATCTCAGCCGACGGGCCGTTGATCTTGGCGGGGCACCAGCCCGAATTGTTTCATCCGGGCGTCTGGTTCAAGAACTTTGCCCTCTCCCGTCTGGGAGAGCGGTTGAACGCCACGGTCATCAATCTGGTGGTCGACAATGATCTCCGCGGGACGCCGGCGGTCCGGGTTCCGGTGCGTCAGCCGTCGGGCCGGCTGGGCGTGGAAGCGGTTCCGATGGATGCCCCGGGGCAGGCGATCCCTTACGAGCAGCACCGGATCGTCGACCCCGCTCGGTTCGCTTCTTTTGGCGAACGGTTGCACCGCGCGGTGGCGCCGTTCGTGGCCCATCCTGCGGTGGTCGAGTTATGGCCGCACGCGCAGGCCGCGGCGCGACGCTGCGAGAACACCGGCTGTGCGCTGGCCCAGGGCCGGCATGCTTTGGAAGCCACCCTCGGCCTGCAAACATTGGAGGTGCCGCTGAGCGTCGTCTGCCGCAGCCGCGGCTTTGCGACCTTTGTGCTCGGCTTGCTCGGGCAACTGCCCCGCTTCCACGAATGCTACAACAGCTCACTGCATGCCTACCGGGCTGCCCATCAGATCCGCAGCCGGGCGCACCCGGTGCCGGCATTGGGCGAGGCCGCTGGATGGTTGGAGGCCCCGCTGTGGATCTACAGCGACGATGCTCCGGAGCGTCGTCCGGCGTGGGTCCGGCTGCAGGACGACGGGCTGGAGATTTCTGACCGCGAGTCGCGGACCCTGCGGATCGAAGCTCCTGCCGATAGCCCCGCCGCGGCGGAAGAGCTGATCGCCAAGACCGACGGTCGCTTCAAGCTCCGCCCGCGGGCCTTGGTCACCACGATGTATGCTCGCTTGGTCCTCAGCGACCTGTTCCTGCATGGCATCGGGGGTGGGAAATATGACCAGTTGGGCGACTTGATCGTCCGCCGGTTTTTTGGCTTCGAGCCTCCGCGGTTCATGGTCCTGTCGGCGACCGCGTTGTTGCCCGCGGCCCCGCCCGCGTTCGACGAGACCGAGCCGCGTCGGCTGGATCGCCGGCTGCGCGATACGGTCTTTCGCCCGGAGGCTTTCGCCGACCAAGCCCCGCTCGATCCTGCCTTGCTGGAAGCGAAGCGACAGCTGTTGGCCGAGATCCCGCCGCGCGGGGCCAAGCGAGCCTGGCACGAGCGGATGGAGGCGATCAACAGACAGCTCGCCGAGCCATTGCAAGGGGTTCGTGAAACGCTGCAGCGTCGCTTGCAGGAGGCTCAGGAGCGGGCCCGGCAAGCACAGCTGCTTCGCAGCCGCGAATACGCTTTCTGCATCTATCCGCTCGACTACCTGGAGCGGACGTTCGCGGACCTGATCGACGACGGAACCGATTGAAAGCCCGCCGGTTGCTTCGCCATCACTCGTGGCGGAGGGCGTCGATCGGGTTCATCCGAGCCGCCCGGATGGCGGGATAAAGGCCACTGGCCAAGCCGACGGTGACCGCGATCCCGACGGCCAGCGGAATCGTCTCGTAGACGATCGTCGGCTTGGCATTGCGGATCACGTCGGGGAGCGCCGCGAATTTTTCGGGAGACCAGCGTTCGACCGCTGCGAGCAACAGTTCGTACAGCGGCGGTCCCAGGAAGCCGAGCAGGATCCCGAGGGCGGCACCGGCAAAGCTGAGCGCGACCGTTTCGACCAGAAACTGTCGCGTGATGTCACGGCGTTTGGCGCCCAGGGCACGGCGGACGCCGATCTCGCGCGTCCGTTCGGTGACGCTGGCCAGCATGATGTTCATGATGCCGATGCCGCCGACCATCAGGGAGATGCAGGCGATCAGCACGCCGATGCCGAGGAACATCATGCGGAGGTTGCGGGCCTGTTCGAGCAATTCGAGCGGCACGACGACGGCGATGTCATCCAGTTCGCGATGGCGCGGTTTGAGGAGACCTTCGATCATCGCGGCGGTTCCCCGCACGTTCTCGACCCCATCGACCTTCAGGGTGATCTGGTTGAGTTCCATGATCTCTAGTTCGAACTGGCCGCTGCGGCGCGTGACGATGGTGTCCCCGATCCGCTGACGCAACGTCTTGATCGGGATGTAGACGTCGTTGGAGTAATCCTGCGAATCGAGCGAACCCCCGATAGCGGCCGAGGGATTGCGATCTTCGAGGACACCGACGACGGAGTAATAATCTTTGTGTTCGGGAATGTAGATCCGCTTGCCGAGCGGGTCTTCGAAGGGGAACAGTCGTTTGGCGACATCGCCGGCGAGCACGCAGACCGTATCGGCCCGAATGTTGTCGGCATCGGCCAGAAAACGTCCTCGCTTGGGACCTTCTTCGTCCGACCGGTCATCGCGAATCTTCAGGCGATTGGCTTCGGCGTAGGCGGGGGTGCAGCCGACCAGCCTGCCGTCGACCAGATGATCTTGGTAGGTGAACTGGCGGCGGATTTCACGGATCGGCAGCGCGTTCCGCAGGGTCGGGACGGCGGAGAGGACCAGCTCGAGGTCGCTGCGTGTCAGCCCATACTGAGTGGAAGCGTTTCCGGAGAGCTTTTCCGAAGGGGGTTTGACACTGCGGACGATGACCGTGTCGGCGCCCAGCGATTCGATCTGCTTTTGCACCTGATCGCTCGCCCCCTGGCTGATCGCGGTCAACACGATCACCGCCCAGACGCCGATCAAGATCCCCAGCATCGTCAGGCTGCTGCGGAGCGGATGGAGCAGCAAGCTCTTGATGCCAAGTTGCCAGGTTCGCAGCCACAAAATCACGGCAGGGTCGATCCCTAAAGGAGAGGCGGGGGGTGTTTACTCTTGTTCTTCGCGCTGCTTTAAGGCAGCGACCGATTCCTGCTGTTCGACGCGGGCCCGTTCCCGGTCGGCTTCGCTGTTGCGGTGGTCGCTCCGCAGCAACCCGTCTTTCAGCCGCACGATCCGCTTGGCACGGCGGGCGACCTCGTCTTCGTGCGTGACCATGATGATCGTCCGCCCTTCGTCGTTGAGCCGATCGAAGAGGGCCAGGATTTCCTCGGTCGTTTTCGAGTCGAGGTTCCCCGTCGGTTCGTCGGCCAGGATGAAGTAGGGATCGTTGACCAGCGAGCGGGCGATCGCGACCCGTTGCTGCTGGCCGCCGGAGAGTTGGCTGGGGCGGTGATCGAGTCGATCGCCGAGGCCGACCATCTGGGCCAATTCGACGGCCCGGCGGCGCTCGTCCGAGCCCAGTCGGCCCTGGTAATAGAGCGGCACCTGGATGTTCTCGACGACCGTCAGTTGCTGGATCAGGTTGTATGACTGGAAGACAAACCCGATCCGGCGGCTGCGGACATCGGCCAGCTCATCGTCGGACATCTGCGAGATGTCGTCCTCGCCCAGCAGCAGCTGGCCGGCGGTCGGCTTGTCGAGGCAACCGAGGAGGTTGAGGAGCGTACTCTTGCCGCTGCCGGACGGTCCCATGATCGCCACGAAGTCGCCTTCGGGGACATCGAAGGAGACCCCTCGGAGGGCGCGGACCGTCTCACTTTTGAGCACGTATTCTTTGGTCACCGCGCGGATGGCCGTGGCCAGCCGGGCGGCCGTGGGCGAGGCCGTGTGGGGGTCCTCGAGCGATGGGTTGGTTTGCATCGTGCCGTGATTTTTCGGGTGGTTTCGCGGGCGGTTACGGTCGGGAGCCGGGCGATGGGCCGCCCTCGGCGCCCCCGCCGGGTCGGCCTCCGGGTCGGCCTCCGGGCGGTCCGCTGCCGGCCGGTATTGCCTTTTCGAGTTCGTCCCGCGAGATCTCGCCATCACCATTGCCGTCGGCCGCTTGGATCCGCTCGCGGAACAGATCGGAAGAGCGTCGTGTAGGGAAAGAGTGTGTCAGTACGTGTAG
>CAYNVI010000456.1:0-4336 GCA_964400585.1 uncultured Pirellulaceae bacterium
GAAGAGGGGACCTGTGCCGGGATCGGCAGCACGGCGCAACGCTTCAGCGATCACGTGATCCTCACCTCCTGCCGCGAAGACAAGGCCGCCTTCCTACAGCACGCCCATGCGATGCTTGACGGCGTCGGCAACGTGGCCCAACCGCGGTTGATCGCCGATCGCGATACCGCCCTTCGGTGGGCGATGCAGCAGGCCGCCGAAAACGACATCATCGTCGTTGCCGGGGGCTTCAGCAGTGCCAGCCCTGCGGCCCATCGGCGCGCCTTGCAAGCCGACGAGGCAACGGTGCGGGAGATGCGACGTGAGCTGACGCTGCCGCAGGAACCGCCGCAGGTCGCGACGCTTCCCTTCCCGGCCCCCTTGCCACGCTGAGCTGACGCGTGGAGCTGACGCGCTCCGTTGCCGCGCTGTGGCCTCCGCCGGCGGCCGCTGTTCGCGGATCTCCGTTGACAGCCGCTTCGGCCTCTTGGTAATTCCGGCTTCGTCGCTCAACCCTTTGAGAAACTTCGTCGCTGGCGAGTGGCTTGCGGGAATCACTCGCCGACCTCCCTCCTGGGTCGGAGCAACGAGTTGGGCGGGACGGTTACTGGGTCAATCGTCCCGCCGAACGCTTCACGACGAAGTTTTTTGTGAGGCATCGGAGGGCTGCCATGGGCGGCCCTCCGATGCCGCGATACAATGCTCGGGTATGACCGCCCCACCCCTGCTGCTCCGCTGCCCCGAATGCTCTCACGAGCGGGTTCTGGGATTCTCCGAGAAGGTCAGCCTGCTCCGTGGCCAGGGGCAGTTGCGGCGTGAAAAGGAGCCGACGGCGGAGCTGATCGATGCCTTGTTCGCAGGGCTGCTGCCGCGTCTGCCCTGTCGCCATTGTGGTGCGACGGGACTGCAACCCGGCACGCTGGAAGCCGAAGAGGATGAGGCGTTTTGGGGAGCGGCCCGGCGCTGCGAAGGATGCCAACAACCGATTCCCCCGGAACGGCTCGAGGTATTCCCGGACACCCCGTTCTGCACCGCCTGTCAGGCACGCGGAGGAACGTCGGCGGCGGCCGACGAACGCGATTTCTGTCCCCGTTGTGGGACGCCGATGACGATGGCCCTCCGCCGCTCGGGACGGACCGGATTTCAATCGCGGTGCCCCTCCTGTGGACACCGTGGCTGAGCCTGCGCCGCGACCGATTTTCTGATTCGTTTCTGTATGAGTCCCCTTGCCGATGGCTGAAAACCCCGACGTCTCCCCCGAGGAGGGTGATCCGCTGCAAGCGCTCGGTGCGCTAAAACGGCTGGAGCCGGAAGGCGGCAGCGATCCGCCCGTCGTGGCAGCGACGACGAAAACGCCGCGGCAACGCCGCCGACGGCGACGCCTGCTGGCGCTGGTCGGCGGCCTGATCATCGTCGCCGGGGCGACGACCTATGGGACGCTCCAAGAACCTGCTCCGCCCCCCGCGGAGCCTCCGGTCCAGCTCAGTGGAGCGGTCCTGGTCCGCCGGGAACTGGTCAAGGTCGAGCAAGGCGAAGTGAGCCAGATCGTGATCAGTAGTGGGGAGGTCTCCGACCAAGACCTGCAGCCGTTGGCGGGCAACGACAAGATCAAAGCGGTCTTGATCGAGCGAGGCCAGATCAGCGACGCCGGGCTGGCGACCCTGGCGACGCTTCCCAACCTCCGCCACCTCCGCCTTCGCTTCTCCCCGATCACCGATCAAGGGTTGGCGGAGCTGGCCGCTTGTAGCGAACTGCAGATCCTCAACCTCCCTCACGCGCGGTGCCGCGGGGAAGGATTGCGTTCCCTGATTTCGCTGGAACATCTTCATCAGTTACGGCTCGGTTCGCCTGCGGCGGGCAACGGCCTCGGCCGCGCGATCCGCCAGCTCGATTCGTTACGGGCGGTTCATCTGATCGAGATCCCGGTCACCGACGAGGCTTTAAAACAGATCGCCGCGCTCCCGCATCTTGAATCGCTGTACCTCGACGGCGCGGCGGTCACCGAAGCGGGCTGGAACTGGCTGTTCGCCAACCATCCCGACCTGCACATCCACCTCGACCAGCAACACCACGATACCGATCCCAACTGGCATCCGCACGGCGAACCGTAACGCCGCGTCCGCTGCCGCGGGCCCGCCTCCTCCGGCCTGCCGGCCGCGAACCGAGGACCTGGGTCCGGTCCGAAAACCACCCCTCATCCTTTCCTTCTCCCCCGCGATCCGCTGCGCGGCGGGGGAGAAGGGACCTAGCGGAGTCGCTACGCGACCAGCTTTTCGGTTTTCGGACAGAGCCTAATACCACCAGTCGAGGCCGAACTGGATGCCCTGGACCCAATAGTCGTCGTAACGAAACCCGCGATTCGGCCGGTCGACCGTGGGCGGCTGCCCCAGATCGACCTGCAGATCCTCATCGATCGCTCCGGAAACCTGCAAGGCGTCGGTGACCACGACCAGCCCGTAGCCGACGCTCAAATCGACATTGTGGTGGGTGTGGTAGACCAGATTCAGGTTCAATTCGGGCACCCAGGCAAAGGTGCTGTCGTCCTCGTCGCCGCGATTGCTTTGGCGGACGAGCAAACCGACCGGATCGGAAAAGCGGTCATCGGGCGGATCGAGGCGGTCGTCCTCGGTGACCGTCATCCCGCTCAGGTTGGCGCCCCGGCGGAGCGACCCGAAGCCCAGCTTGAACATCCCGTCCCAGCTCCAGCAACCTTCCCGGAACCGCCCGGCAAAGCCGACTTGGCCGCCATGGAATTCGTTGTCGATATCGAACAGATCGGTCCGCTCGATCGTCCGTGCTTGGTTGGGCGGGGCGTCGGTAGTCAAGCTACTGATCTGCAGCGATTCATTGATCCGCACGTGCTGGTACCCACACAAGAAATCGATCCGTCCGCCTAGCCCTTTGCGCCACAGCTGACGCAACGAGATATCCGCCCCGTAGACCTGACTGTCCCCGTTGATCGAAAGCGTGCCGGTCCGGCCGTCGCCGGCGATCACCAACGCGGTCGGGTCGCCGTTGGCGTCGCGGAAGGGTCGCACGATGGTCGGATTCTCGCCGCTATTGGTCGCGTACCCGTAGCTCTCCTCGCCCAAACCCCAGAGCCGACCGACGACCGCTTGGCAATGTTGCGGATCGAGCCACATGCCGGCTTGAAAGCGTCCCCCGGCGGTCAGGTCGTCGGCGACATTGAGGTTCCCGTACAGGAGGCTGGCGGTATCGAAGACTTCCGCCGAATCGGAAGTGTTGGAAACCAGCGGGGGAAGCCGGGTCTTATCGCGCCACCAGAGCAACAGCTCCGCTTTGCCGAACCAGCGGTCGGGATCGCAAAAGACCAAAGGGGGGCACCGGCAATCGCCGCAGCTTCCACAGCCACCGCAACCGGCGCAGGCGTCCGCCCCACCGCAACGGCTGCAGCCCAGCACGCTGTCACAGACGAGCGGTCCTTCGACGCCACAGGAATGTTCGCCGACGCAATCGCAGAGCGGGGCGATCCCACAGCCCGGTTCGACCCCGCAGCTGGCGTCCCACTCGTCACCCCACTCGACCGGAGCGCCCGGTGGGAGCTCGACGAGCCCCGGGGCCTCGTGCGCCTGGTAGCTGGCCGGCTGCACGCCCTGCTCGACCGGCGGCACGAGCGTCTTGGGCGTCTTGGGCGAAGGGCTCGCGGGCGAAGGCTTCTCTTCGCCACGACTGTCGATCTGGGGCGAGCGGTAGGTGCCGCGGTCCTGCTGTTTCAGCCGCACTTGGCCCCACACGGGGCCGCTGCAGCAAACCACGAGGACCCACAACACGCCTCGTCCCAGCCACCGACGGGTCGGGGAGGGCGCCATGTTGGCGAGCGACCGCGGCGGCGCCGAGCCGGCGGTCCTTTGAGCTACCTGTAGAGCTGGCATCCTTGCCTCTTTCGATCTCGAACGTGGCCTGACGGTTTGCATCCCGCGACAGACATAGACGAACCGCCGCCGCGGAAAGGGGTGGCCCGCGAGGGACCGCATCGGGCGATCACGCCACGAGGCTGGCCCGCCCGGGAGCGGTTGCGACGGTAGGGCGGTGCCCTGCCTTTCCCATCGGCGACAACGATCGTTCCGGTTAAACAAACCTGGCAAAATTTAACGCCTGCAGGGACCTTGCCGCCAAGCCGCTCCCTTCAGAGGCGTTGCTGTCGAGCTAGGATTCGCTCGCCTGCCAGACTTCGCCGGAGTCGAGTTCAAGGGCGGTCAGCCAACCGCCTCCGTAGCAGTAGGTGTCGAGGCAGATCAGATGCCCAACATGGAAGATTTCGCCTTCGCGGTTGGCGGTGTGGCCGACCACCGCGGTCTTTCCGGAAAGATGAGGAGCGCGGACGCCCTGTTTGAGT
>CAYNVI010000457.1:0-4334 GCA_964400585.1 uncultured Pirellulaceae bacterium
CCCAGCACGACGACGGCGTCGAGTCGATCGTGCATCCCATTGGCCACCGAAAAGATCCGTCCCAATTCGCTCTTTTCCCGCTGCCGTTCGTAAGCAGCCAACTGCTCTTCCGGCAGCCAGAAGAAACGCGCGTCGAGCGGCTGTTTTTCGGCCGGGATCGACCCTGACTCGTATTGCTGCGGATCGACCTCGACCATTTCCTGACGGAGCGTCTGCAACTGGGGATAGAGGCCTTCCAACTGCGAGATCGTGATCCCGTAGTCGTCGTTGATCGAGCCGGAAGGATCGAAGCGGAGCATCTTCATGGGAGCATCCTCTGCGAAGGAGCGAGCGGTGAACGGGCAAGCATCAGCACGAGCCTGATGACGAGGCCCTGATGACGAGGCCCTGATGACGAGGCAAGCGGTCGAGGGCTGCCGAGGTCCAGCTAGAAATACTAGCGGGATTCCGGCCGTCCGAACATTGCCCTGCCCACGAGAGGGCGGGAGCGGGCGACCGGCCGGCCGGCGATGCGGTCCCCTCCGGCGAGCCAGGGGCGGGCGTTTGCGGATGGAACGCGTTTCGCTACGATTGCGGAAAGCCAGCCTGGATGGCAGACGCCCCGTCTGCCGCGTCCCCGCCCAACCACCTCGCCTTCTTGTTTGCTTTCCACCGGGAGCCGGACCGTTGACTCAACTACGCCGAACACCTGTTGTCTTGATCGTCCGTGACGGTTGGGGTGAAAACCCAAATCGCGAAGTCGATTCGTCCAATGCGATCGTCCAGGCGGAGACGCCGGTCGCCGATCGTCTGATGAACGATTACCCCCACGTGTTGATCCATACCTGCGGCGAAGATGTTGGCTTGCCCGAGGGGGTGATGGGAAACAGTGAGGTGGGCCACCAAAACATCGGCGCTGGCCGGATCGTCGACCAGGAAGTGATGCGGATCACGCGGGCGATCCGCGACGGGTCGTTCTTCGAAAACGAAACCCTCCTGGCGGCGATCGAGCATGTCCAATCGACCGGCGGCAAGCTCCATCTGCTGGGCCTGATGTCAGACGGTCGGGTGCACAGTGATATCCAGCATGCGTTGGCCATCATCGATATGGTCAAGCAAGCCGAACTGCCCAGCGATCGCTTTTTCGTCCACGCGATCACCGATGGGCGAGACACGTCACCGACCGGAGGGATCGAATACATCAAGACCCTGCAGAGGAAACTCGACGAGGCAGGCGTCGGTCAGATCGCCAGCGTGATCGGGCGTTATTACGCCATGGATCGCGACCTCCGCTGGGACCGCGTCGAATCGGCCTACCGCCTGCTCACCGAAGGGAAAGGGGAAACCGCGGGCTCGGCGACCGAAGCGGTGCAACATTACTACGATCATCCGACCGAAGCGAGCCGCCAGGGTGACGAATTCATCACCGCCACCGCGGTGCGTCCCCAGCAAGCGACGAGCGGCCCCGAGCCGGTGGTGGAATCGGGCGACGCCGTCGTCTTCATCAACTATCGGGGAGACCGGACGCGGGAACTGACCAAAGCGTTCGTCCTGCCCGACGACCAGTGGCAGGCGATCGAGGGGGGCGGATTCGATCGTGGCGAGAAGCTCGAAAATCTCTTCTTCGCCACGATGACCGGGTACGAAGCCGGGCTGCCGGTCGAAGTCATTTTTGCCAAACGTCCCAAAATGCCGAACATCCTGGGCGACTACATCAGCCAACAGGGGCTGCATCAATTTCGCTGTGCCGAAACGGAAAAGTACCCGCACGTCACGTTTTTCTTCAACGATTACCGGGACGATCCCTTCCCGGGGCAAACCCAAAAGATGCTGCAATCGCCGAAAGAAGTCTCGACCTACGACCAGAAACCGGAAATGTCGGCGGCCGGCGTAACGGAGGCGGTCCTCGATGAAATCGCTTCGGGGCGATCGGAATTGATCATCGTCAACTTCGCCAACGGCGACATGGTCGGGCACACGGGTAACCTCGACGCGGCCATCCAGGCGGTCGAAACCGTCGATGCCTGCGTCGGCAAGATCGTCGAGGCCACCTTAGCCCGCGACGGGTCGCTGGTGGTAACCGCCGACCATGGCAACTGCGAACAGATGATCGATCCGGCAACGGGCGGACCCCACACCTCCCACACCACCTTCGACGTGCCGCTGATCGTGGTCGAGAAAGGCTTGGGGGATTGCCAACTCCGCAGCGGCGGACGCCTGGCCGACATCGCCCCGACGTTGCTCGCCCTGCTTGGCCTGCCGGTTCCGGCAGAGATGACCGGCCAGCCGCTGCTGGACGTCAGCGAGGTGTCCACCACCGGTTAAGAGGAAAGCGCCGCCGCTGGAGAAGCCTCTTTGGGAAGGCCTCGCTGCTGCCAGCTCCGCACCCATTCCGGCGACAGGAAGATCGCATTGGCCACGATCATCATCGTGCCAAAGGTGATCATGCCCAAGGCGATCGCGATCCCGCCATGGACCGCCACCGCCATCGCCAATACCAGCGGACGGGTCAACCGCGGCCAGACCAGCGCGCAATAGAAGATCTCCCAGAACACCGTCACGTTCGTCAACGCGGAAGTGACCCGCGGGTAGCGGGCTGCCAGCCAGGCGATGTCGAGCGATTGGTATTCGAGATTCGAGACGGCGAACCACAAGGCCGAGCCGTCCCACCACATCTCTCCCCGGGCTTTCCAGAGCCCGCCAAAGAGATAGATCACGCACAGATGAAGCTGCCCCAGGCGAGTGGCCACGTTGGCGGCGACCGAGGGCCCGTCGTCAGGGAAAAGCCAAGCAGGCAGACGCCGCAAGAAGTGGCCCTCGGCGGCGGCCTTCCGCCAGCGACGCAGCACCGCATCGACGGAAAAGACGGCCCCGCAAGGAGCCAACATCAAGTACATCGCTAACATCGTCGTCACCTGGTCCAGCCCAAACAGGGTGCCGGTCAAGCGATGCATGTACATCAGCTGCAGGAACCAAGCGAGCGGTGCGGTGATCCGGGTAAACAGCCCCACGGCAAAGGCCAGTGTTACCAGGATCGTGACGAGCTGGTGCAGCCACAGCCACGTGGGGCTGTCGATCGCCCACAGGTAGCTGATCCCCCAGTCGGTCGCATCGAAAGCCCCCCGGTGCAGGCCGTGGGCCGTCTGATTGTCGATCCAGGCGTCGGTCCCCAGGAAGGACCACAAGTCCGTGGCGAGCACCAGATGGGTGTACAACAACATCGCCCCGGTGGCGATCCGCAGCAGCCCCAAGGTATGGGGACGCCGGGGGCTGAACCAAAATCGATCCCAAGCGGCGCTCACGTCGTGGAACCATCGTTTGCACGGATTGCTTCCCCAGGGTCGACTCAAGGCGCCTCCTCCGCTTCCGGTTGGATCTGGCCGGGGGGGACGACCATCGGCCGGCCCCAGTCCGGGGAGGATGTATCGGCCCGCAGCGGCGGTCCGCCCAAACCGGGCAAACCGACGTTCGGCTCGTTCGGCGGCAGCCGGTCTTCGAGCGTGCGATAAAGCCGCGGGTGGTTCAGACGAATGCGTTCCTCCAGGTACTCGTCGACAAACGGCATGCGATGCTCAACCCGTTGAATCGTGATCGCTTCCAGCGCGGGCAGCTGGCGGGCCGCCTGCACGTGACGCCGGATCGAATCCCGCACCGCCTCGTAACGTTTCCGTTCGGCTCGCCAGGGGTCGTCCTCCGCCACCTCTTGCTGCAAATCGTCGGGGATCGGCGGCGCGTATACGTTGTTGAGGAACTCGGTCAGCATGAAGTGCCGATGGTAGAGCAAGCGGGGCCATTGCCGCGTGAGATCAGGATAGGTCATCGATGCTTCTTTGTCGGGAGCCTCCGCCACCTCGACCCGCATCAGATGACTCGGTCCTGGATCGGGCGCAAAGAACGCGTAGCCATGGTTCAGGTAGGCTAGCTCGCTGTAGCCTTGAACCGGCGCGTGGAAGGCAACCGCTGCCGGTGAGGGTCCGCCGGGACCCTGCGTCGCAAATTCGATCGGACGGCCGACGACGGCCCAGAGGTGCCCGATCACCAACAGACTGATGACGATCCGCCAGCGCCGCGAGGGCGCGGCAGGGAGCCACGATGCGTCGGTCGCTTCAGCAGCTTGCTTCATTTCAATCGGATCCTCCCGCCGGCCAAGTTGCCACGGCCCTGGCCCGTTCCCGCCGTGGCAGCGTGACAACTCTGAAAAAGATCGGCCCCAAACCCCGCCAGGTCCACTAGGCTCTGTCCGAAAAAGCGAAAAACCGGTCGCGAGGCGACTCCTTTAGCTGGACAGCGCCACTTTTCGTGAGCGGGTGGGCGCTAGCCCCCGGCCTTTCGTTGACGAGCCGGCGGCTAGCGCC
>CAYNVI010000458.1:0-4323 GCA_964400585.1 uncultured Pirellulaceae bacterium
GGCCTCGGCCGACTTTGGCAGCCTGCTGGAAAAGCTTCCCTTTTGGAGCGATTCGCCGGCCTCCGCCAGCGAGCCTACTGCCTCCCCGGGGAAGGCCAACGCCACGCTGGTCGCCCAACCGCCACTCCCGTCGGCGGCGGCGACCCCTCGTCCGCTCGACGCCCCGGCCGCCGCCACGCAGGCGACCGAGGAATCGATGCCCGATCCGGAAGCGATGCTCGAATCGCTCGGTCAACCCCGGTTGAACCGGGTCGAACCTGCGGAACGTCCGCTGGCTGGGCCTGCATCCTCGGCGGCCGGCTCATCCCGCAGTCCCGTCCCGCCGCCCCACATTCCCGATGCGTCTGCCGGGATGAAATCGGAAAGCTCGGTCCGCCGGTTGGGGCCCTCGGAGGAAGCGACCGACGGGATGATCGAGGCCGACGCCGAGCGAGCCGGCGCGGAGGTCGCGTTGCCCAGCCCCGTCCTCCAGGAACCAGGCTCGGCGGTCGGAAGCGGCAACGCTTACGCGACCACGGCGCCGGCCGGGGAAGCTTGTCGGTGCCGGTCGGGGCAGCGCGAGCATGCCCACGTTCCCTCTCGTTGTGCGGCGCGCCCTGGCCATCAGCTGGTTCCCAACCGTCCGGCTCCCGCCCCCTACGTCTACTCCGGACCGGGCTTGCCTCCGCCGGCTTCGTTTGAATCGTTTCGCCGGACTCCGGAATGCTATCGCGGCGTCTGGGATGGTTATGCCACGGAAAAAGCGCGACGTTGCCGCTTTTGTCACGATCATCTCCATGACCGCTGCAGCTGTCATCAAGAAGCATGCAGCACCGCCGATCCCTGGGTGGGTCAGCCTGCCGGACACTGCGCTCGGGCTGCCTCCGCTTCGCCGCGCGGTTACTAGCTGGACGGCAGGGGCCGGCTGAAATTTTTCGACGCTTTCGTTGCAGGAATCGCGTGAGCCTGGCCGATAATCCTAGCACCATGGATTGGGAGGGTGGAACGATCGGTGCCATCGTTCCTCAAGATGACGGGTCATGGTGAGGCAGGGAGGGCTTCACCATGGCCTTTCTCTTTGCGCTGACGCTTTTCCAGCAGAGCAGCGGGCTTTGGCGATTCTGGCTGGCCAGTTTCGGCCAGTTTCCCTGCGAAAAAACGGTAACCTTACCGTTTTTTCTCCTGTTCTTGAGCGGTGACATCGCTTCCGCCCGCCGGCCACCCCTCCGCGGCCAAAGCGTCATCACAGGGATCACGCCTGGCGATGGCGGCGGCGGGCGCCGACGCAGACGAGGCCGACAGTGACAGCCGTACAGAAATAAGCGAACGTGTCGCCGTAACGGGTGTAGAAGCTGGTTCCTTTCATGCGCGGGACCTGCTGGACGAGCGCGGCTTCGGCGAAGCAGGGAACCGAAGCGAGCAGCTCGCCGGTGGGGCTCACCACGCTCGTGATGCCGGTGGCCGAACATCGGATCAACGCGCGACGGTTCTCAACGGAACGCAACATGGCCAGCCGGTAATGCTGGTCCAAGGTGATCGGATTCGTAAACGCCGAAGCGTTGACCAACGCCACCAGGCAATCCGCTCCTTGAGCGACGGTCGAGCGGGCCGTCCAGGTCACCAAGTCTTCATAGCAGATCAGCACTCCCGGTTGGGCAACACCGGATACGGTGAGCGGATCGGCAGCGGTCCCCGGTATGATGTCCTTGTCGATGTTGGCCATCGTGCGGAGTTCCGGATACAGATGCTCGCCAGGCATGTATTCGCCGATTGGCATCAAGGCGCGTTTGACGTACTGATCCACAATACTCTGATCGGGGGCGACCAGCAGGGCGGTATTGCGATAGGGTCCGTCTTTTTTGTTCTGCGACTGATAGGTTTTCGCTCCCGCCAACAAATGACATTTCGCATCGGGAAGCAAGGTCGTCGCCGGGTTTGGCATCCGCGAATGACGAATGGTACGCGACACGTCTCGGAAATGTCCCAACGCCTCGTCGTATGTGCCGGTGGAAGACTCGGGCCAACAAATCAGATCGGCTTCGGATTCGACCTGACGGGACAAGTCGCGCAGCTTGTCGATCCAGCCCACGAAGGTCGGATCGATTTGGATCGCCGCCGCCGTGAACTGCTCGCTGCGGTCCGCTGCCCACTGGACCTGCTGCTGACGCAGCCATGCAGCGGCGAGGACCAAGAGGAACAACCCGCTGGCGGTCGCCAGCTGCCGGCCCAAGGCGACCGATGGTGTGCCGATCTGGCGCCAACGCCACGCCGCCCGCGCCAGCAGCAGCGCTGCCACCGACGCGGCCAGCATGAACAGAAAACTGACGCTGGGCACCCCGCCCCAATCGGCTGTCTGCAGCAGCAGCGGGTAATCGGTCTGCAGGTGCGCCATCGACCAAGGGAAAATCTTGGGCCACCAAAATTCGGGCACCACCCAGAGGAACGGAATTGCCCAGGCACGCGACAGATCTTTGCCCACGACCCAGGCGACGAGTGCCGCAAAAATCGCCATTTGCAGGCCTTCCCACATCAGCAGGCCGGCGAACACCGCCGAGGCGACATTCCAGTCGGTCTGCACCGTTTCGGCGATCGCCTGCACCGACCAATGAAAGGCGATCCCCAAGGCCCCGATGCCGGACAGGTATCCATAAGCAAACGCGGGGAAGGGACGCAGTTGCGAGGCGATCAACGCCATCAGCCCCATTCCCACCCACGCCACAAAAAACAGCGACGGAAAAATCCAGGGTAAGCCGACGAGGCCGGCCGTCAAGCCGACGAGGCCCGCCCCGCGCACGGCCCCGACGGCCCATCGCCATGCGCGTCGCTTGCTGGAAGACGACGGCGAGGGGGCGACCCCGGAATCCGACTGCGGTAGCGCCACATCGGCAAAACCGGCAGGATGTTCCACCGGACTGGTATCAAGGGACATTCGTCTTCACATCGCCAATAAGGTGAAATATGGGAGTCTCTGACTTTGCAGCCGCCGTTCTAGGCGACCAAAAAATTCCCGCGCGGCGGGATCAGCCGCCGCGCGGGAAACCCAGGGCTCCATGTTCGATGCGCATCAGCAGATCTCATCCTCTGCTGCTGGGTCCGATGCGACCGATCAACATGATCGCCATGCTCACACAGGACTAATCGCCGGGGATGTAAACGACCTTCTCTTCGTCCTTGGCAACGATCACGGAAATCGATGCAAAGTCGTCCATTTCCGGGATATCGTTCGGGCCTTCGGGATAGTAGTAAAAGACGGTGTGGCCACCCGCCTTCACATCCTGCTCGTCGGTTGAGCCGCCGTCCTCTTCGAGGAAGAAGCCACCAGCTTCTTGGAACTCCGCTGGCGTGTCAGCATCTTTCATCGTGTTGGTGAAATTATCGATCACGACCAAGGCGGGGCGGTTAGCGTTATTTATCACCTCGAGCGTCGGATCTTCTTTGGAATTGCCGCCACCGGCCATGGCCAAGGAAGGAGCAATCACAAGGGCGAGCATCGTAAATACAAAGTTTCTCATCGTCGGACCTATCTGAAGTGTTCAAGTTGTTTAACTGTCTAGCGAGGCTGCTTAGCCTCAAAAAACCACACTGCGATCAAAGCATCAGTTACCCTCCAATCTGCAACTCGCGACTGACGCTAAAAACCTTGCTCGGTCAGGTCATTTCGTTCTCCTCTTGCTGGGGTAAAGGAAACGCACTACCAGGGACGGGGGTCGATCACTTCTCCTCCGGCGCGCGTGCAGAGGGCCCCGAGCACCGCAAGCGAGGTGCTTTCACTGAGGAAATGAACCGAACCGTCGGCGACCCCCACGTAGGCTCCTCCGGGATGCCAGCTGTAAATTTCTCCGCTGTTTCCTTCATTGATCGGGCCGTTGTCATGGGAGAACGAATTGAGGCCGTCCGCCCACATTCCATGCTCCTCTTCCAGCCGGTCGGACGCTTCCGCGACACAGATCGTCTGACTGGTGCCGTCCAACACTTCCGCGATGGAAATAGGCCGCTGGTTCTTTTTGGCCAAGTGAATCAAGACACCGCTGTTAAAGACTCCCCCTGCCGCGAGCCACGAACTGGTTTCCGAAAGGATGCTGCCTCGCATCCCGCCGTAATCGGTGTCGCCAGGAATCGCGAGCAGCGAGGAGGGGCAGCGAAAAACCGGAAGCACCGTCCGCGAAACCGCGCGGTTCTGGCCCGGTGCGTTCCAACGGCGGGAGAAGTCCATCCGCTGCCAGACGTGGCCCTGCTCAAGGAACGGCAGGATCCCCGCAGACCAGGAATGATCCAGCGCGCTCGTACCGATTCGACCCGCCGGAAACGTGCGGTGGGCGGCGTGATAATTTTGCAACGCCTGAA
>CAYNVI010000459.1:0-4296 GCA_964400585.1 uncultured Pirellulaceae bacterium
GCGGCCGAAATCCAAACCCCGGAGCACGGCTGTGGGCTGGAAGGCACGCTGCAGCAGAAGGGGGAGACGCTGGTCGGAATCACCAACGGGATCGATCCCGAAATCTGGAGCCCCTCCCGCGACAAGCATCTAGCCGCCCTCTACGACGTGACCAATTGGCGGGAAGGGAAAGCGACCAACCGGCGGGCCCTCCGCCAGCAGTTCGGGCTGCGGCTCGATGCCGACGTGCCGGTGATCGGCTTGGTCGGTCGCCTCGCCGACCAGAAGGGCTGGGACCTCGTCCTCACGGTGATGCAGCAGTTCCTGGAGGAGCACCGTCCCGCCCAGTGGGTCGTCTTGGGAACGGGCAACCCCGCCTACCACGAGCAGCTCGAACGGCTCTCGGACCAGTTTCCGGGAAGCTTGGGGGTCCACCTCGGTTTTTCCGACCACTTGGCCCACCGGATCGAGGCCGGCTCGGACCTCTTTCTCATGCCCAGCCGCTACGAGCCCTGTGGACTCAACCAGCTCTACAGCCTCCGCTACGGGACCGTCCCGGTGGTCAACCCCACGGGGGGATTGGCCGATACCGTGCGGCATGCGACGGCGGCGAGCTACGCCGAGGGGACGGCGACCGGCTTCCATCTCCAGCATTTCGACGCCGCCGGTTTGGCAGAAACCTTGCAAACGGCGATCGAAACGTATCAGCACGCCCCCGCTCGTTGGGCGCAGTTGGTCGAAACGGGGATGCGGCAAGATTGGAGCTGGGGGCAGAGTGCCCTCCAGTACGAAACGCTTTACGCGGCCACGATTTCCCGTAAGCGAAAGACGGTGGTTGCCAGTTCGGTTTGAGCCGAGAAAAAGCTGGTTTTTTGCGAAATTCGCTATGTTCTTTTGCGGAGGCAGTGATAGGATTCGAACCGAATCAACCCCCCTCCTAGCGTTGCGTTTGTCGAGTGCCTGATCGCGGTCTAGCGGCCTTTCCCTGGCAGGTGCTTGCTTCGCAGGTGCTGCCGAGCGGCCGGCCCGGTTACCGGCGATCGCGCGGTCCGCCGTGACGCTCAGGGCCTGACGTCGACCCCGAACCGGGAGACAGCCTCATTTCGTCCCGAGCTAGCTCCACCTCCGCTGATCCGGCGACCTCGGAAGCCGAGGTTTCGATGATCATGCCGGCTGCCGCACCGGCCCCCGCGCAGCGGACCGCCAGCGAACTGCGTCGCGATCCGCTGACCGGGATGCGGGTCATCTTTGCCCCGGAACGGGGGGCCCGGCCGCAGGACTTTCGGCAGACCGAGACGACTCACTGGAAAGCGGACGGTTGCCCTTTCTGCGCGGGGCACGAAGACGCGACGCCGCCGGCGGCGTTGGTGATCGCCGATCCGGACAGCCCCGATCCGGACGCTTGGCGGGTCCGCGTGGTCGGCAACAAGTTCCCGGCGGTCAGCCCGATCGACCCGTTTGCGGAGCCCGATCCCGCCCTGGGTAGCGGCTGGCGGGGGGCGTCCCGGCGGGGCGAGGCGAGCAAAGGGTACGAGTTGTTCGAAGCCCGCTCGTTGGCCGGCGGTCACGAAGTGATCATCGAATCGCCCTACCACCTCAGTAGCCTCTGCCAGCTCGACACCGATCACATCACCGACCTGTTCCGGGCCTACGCGGCGCGGATCCGGTATTGGCAAACGGTCCGCGGCGTCGAGTACATCTCGATCTTCAAGAACGTGGGGGCGGCGGCCGGCGCTTCGCTGTTGCACTCCCATAGCCAGCTGATCGCGACCGAAGCGATCCCCAAGCAGGTGCAAGCGATCGGCGATCGGCTGGCCCACCATTGGGCCTCCAGCGGTTGCTGCCTGCAGTGCGATATCCTGCGGGGTGAACTGAGCGAGGGGCGGCGGGTGATCGCCAAGAGCGACCATTTCGTCGCCTACTGCCCCTTCGCCGGACGGGTCCCCTACCTGATTCGGGTCGTCCCCCGCGTCCATGCCGACCGCTTTGAGGAAGCGGCCGACGAGGTGCTCGCCGACCTGGCCCAGTTGACCCATCGGCTGGTCGGTTGGCTGGAACGGATCCAGCAACCGAGCGCCTACAACTACACCCTCCACACCCGCCCCCTCACCGCGGCCTGCTCCGAATCGTTCCACTGGTGGATGGAGCTCTTCCCGCGGACGACGACGTTCGCCGGCTTCGAATGGGCCTCCGATTGCTTCATCAATCCCTTGCTGCCCGAGACCGCCGCGAGGCACTTCCGCGAGCTGGCGCGCCGCGATGACCCCCTCCAGCAGCGGATGACCCCGCACGATTTTTCCCGCTGAGAAAGTTGGCATGGTCATCTCCGTTTGACCGATATTGCAGCGGAGGGACGGTCGCAACTCTTTCACTCTTCCGCTATCCAACGCCATGACGATTCCATACGCTCATCTTTGTCTCGTCCTCCACAACCATCAGCCGATCGGGAACTTCGACAACGTCTTCGAACAGGCGTACCAAGACAGCTACCTCCCCTTCCTGGAGGTCTTCGAACCGTACGAAGCCTTGCAGATTTCGCTGCATACGAGCGGTCCGCTGATGCTGTGGCTTGCCGAGCAGCACCCCGAGTACCTGGATCGGGTGCGGCTGCTGGTCGAAGCGGGGCGGATCGAGATCGTCGGAGGGCCGCAGTACGAACCGATCCTGACGATGCTGCCACGCCGCGACCGCGTCGGGCAGATGCGCGCCTATTCGCAATGGCTGCAACAACAGCTCGGCGCCATCGTAACCGGGATGTGGACCCCCGAACGGGTTTGGGAAGCGACGCTGGCGGCCGACATCGCCGAGGCGGGGCTCAGCTACACCGTCCTCGACGATTTTCATTTCCGAGCCGCCGGCCTCCGCGACGAACAGCTCAACGGCTATTTCGTCACCGAAGAAGATGGGCGGACGATCAACATCTTCCCCGGCAGCGAACGGCTGCGGTACACGATCCCGTTTGCCCCGCCCGAGGAGACGATCCGGCATTGCCGCGAGATCGCCGAACGGACTCCCGGGGCCGTCCTCACCTTCGGCGATGACGGCGAAAAATTCGGCACCTGGCCCGACACCCAGCAGCACGTCTACGCCGACGGTTGGCTCCGCCGGTTCTTCGACGCCTTGAGCGAGAACCGCGATTGGTTGCATACGGTCAGCCTGGCCGAAGCGATCCGGCGGACGGCCCCGGCCGGACGGATCTACCTGCCCGACTGCAGCTACCGCGAGATGTCCGAATGGTCGTTGCCGGTTGAACAGCAAGCCCGCCTCGATGAAGCGGTTGAAGCGCTCCACGACGATCCCCGCTGGTCCGACCTGCAACCCTTTGTCCGCGGGGGCTACTGGCGGAACTTTAAAGTCAAATACGCCGAAGCGAACGAGATGTACGCGCGGGCCATGCACGTCAGCCGCCGGCTGGAAGAAGCCGAACGGGACGGGGTGCCCGCCGAAACGCTCGCCCCCGCTCTCGATCATCTCTACCGCGGCGAATGCAACTGCACCTATTGGCACGGGGCCTTCGGGGGGATCTACCTGCCGCATCTTCGCAATGCGATCTACCATCACTTGATCACCGCCGATTCCCTGCTCGAAACGATCGACCGGCCCGAAGCGACTCCCTGGGTCGAAGCGACCGCCGAGGATTACAACTTCGATGGCCAGCACGAAGTCCGCTTGGCCAGCGATCGGCAAGTCGTGTGGCTGGCCCCGGGCCGCGGCGGCCGGATGTATGAATGGGACATCCGGGCCCTGGCCCACAACCTGCTGGCGACGATGCAGCGCCGGCCCGAAGCCTACCATCGCAAAGTCCTCAGCGGCCCCAGCGACCAAGCGACCGAGGTCGCCAGCATCCACGACCGCGTCGTCTTCAAACAGGAAGGCCTCGATCAGCGATTGCAATACGATCGCTTCCCCCGCAAATCGATGATGGATCATTTCTACGACGAGGAAGCCTCCGTCGAAGCGGTCCAACGCGGCGACGCGGTCGAGCGCGGCGACTTCGTCGATCTCCCCTTCGAAGCCAAACTGCGGCGGGCCGCCGAGCGCGTGCAGGTCCAAATGCTGCGACATGGCAACGCCTGGGGGATCCCTTTGTCGATCACCAAAGCGGTCACCCTGCCGGCCGGATCGGATGCGCTCGAGATCACCTACCTGCTGGAACGGCTGCCGCTCGACCGACCGCTGCATTTCGCGATCGAGTTCAATTTTGCGGGGCTCCCGGCCGGCGCCGACGACCGCTTCTTCAGCGACCCGGCGGGGAACCGACTGGGCCAACTCGGGACGACGCTCGACCTGCAAGACGCCCGCGGGCTGACGCTCTCG
>CAYNVI010000460.1:0-4280 GCA_964400585.1 uncultured Pirellulaceae bacterium
AGGAGGCTCGCCTCGTGGGCGGACGCATAGCTGCCCCCGCTGGTCAGTTCGCGACGCCAGGTGGTTTCGCCCCGGCGGAGCTGGACCTGGCAACCGATCCCCGCGCGATTGCTCTGCCGCCCGGCGAAGGTCAATTTCAACCAGTCGCCGTGGGCCGCCTGGTTCTGCAGCAAGGCGACCGGCGCATCCTGGTGGACGACGACCAGATCGACGTCGCCATCGTGATCGAAATCAGCCGCCGCCACCCCACGTCCGACTTCCCGTCGCTGAAAGAACGGCCCCGCCCGTGCGGTGCATTCGGTGAACCCGCCCCCGGTGTAACTAAATAACTGCGGTCGCATCCGATGCAGGGTGTTCCCAGGGTAGTTCTCGATATGCCCGTTGGTGATAAACAGGTCCTGCCAGCCATCCTGGTTGAAGTCACGCATCACGGTGCCGAAGCCCAGCCGCAGCATCGTCGGATCATGCAAACCGACAAAGCCGGTCACGTCCTGAAAGCCCTGGTCTCCCAGGTTGCGATAGAGCGTATTGGATTCTTCGTAAAAGTGGCTGACGTAGAGATCCTGCCAGCCGTCGCCATCGTAATCGCCCACGGCCAACCCCATGCTCGCCTGGTAGGCCCCGTTGCGATCGACCGCGCACGCCTGCAGCAGGCCCTGTTCATCGAAGCGGCCCCCTTGATTGACGAACAAAAAGTTCGCGGTGGTGTCATTGGCGACGTAGATGTCCGGCAACGCATCGCGATTGAAATCGGCGATCGCGACTCCCAACGACTTGCTCCCTGCGCCGGTTAAACCGAGAGGGGCTGCGGCCTCTTCGAATTGGCCATCGCCGCGATTCAGGAAAACCGCGTTCGGATAGGGATCGATTTCCCGCGGATGACATATCCGGAATTCACCCGCCTCGTTGCGACAATCGATCGGATTGCGGGGGTCATAGGCGACGTAATTGCACACGAACAGGTCGAGCAGTCCATCGGCGTTCAGGTCGGCGAATGCCGCGGAGCTGCTCCAGCGCGGATCGCCGACTCCCGCGTGCTGGGTCGCGTTGCGGAAGGTGCCGTCTCCGCGGTTTTGCCACAGCACATTCCCGCCGACGTTGGTCACGTAGATGTCAGCGAACCCATCGTGGTCAAAATCGCCGACCGTGACGCCTTGTCCGTAGCGGAATCCCGTCTCGGGGAACGCGGCAGCGGGCAGCGCGGCGAACTCGCCGCCGGCGAGTTGCCGGTACAGTCGATCCGCAGGTTGCCCAGCGGCGCCAGCCGCGGCCGACGGGTCGCCTCCCTGACAGAAATAGAAGTCACTGCGTCCGTCTCGGTCATAATCGAGGACGCCGCAGCCTCCTCCCATCGTCTCGACCATCAACGACTTGCCTTGGGCGCCCGTCTGGTAGACGAAGTCGAGTCCGACGCGTTCGCCGACATCGACAAATTCCGGACAGGCGTGATCGGCTGCCGGCTGAGCGGTCGCCGGCGGCGAGGGGACGGCAGGAACCGCCGGCCCAAGATCGAACAGCTTGTCCTCGCTGGACGACGCGGCGGTCGGGTCGGTCGATGGGAGCGTCTCTTGCTGCGCGGTCGTCCCCCCATCACAGCCGGCCAACAGCAGCAGACCAAACAGCCCGATCGTCCCACCGAAAACACTCCGCGATCGCAGGGGGAACGCGCAGGCCGCCGACGCGCGGCCCCCGGCGGGGCGGAAGCCGCGCGGGAAAGGGCCCCCTGTTAGAAAACTCAGCCGCACGATGTTCCATCCGCTCAATGAGGAAGCGGGCCGCCGCCGTCGGCACCCGCCGAAATGAAGAATCGGATCCGTGCTGTCCAGCTAGTATGGCGCACATCGCCCCAAAAAAAGTGGTCCGCATCAACGAAACAACGGGGTGCCAGGAAGCCCGGCACCCCGTTGCGAGGTTCGCCAAAAAAGCAACGTGGAGGCCGCGACCCGTCGCAGCGATCCAGCGTGCTGGGGACGGAACACGCTAATTATTCGGAGGCACGACCCCGTCGTTGCGAACCCCGAGGGTATAACGACTGCCATGGTCGATCGTTTCGGAAACGAAGCGAACACTGCCGTCGCAGAGAACCGCCTGGGCTCCCCCGGTGTGATTGCTGCTCCAACCCGCACACCGCCGGTCCCCGGCCCCCTGCAACCAAGCAGGATTGCGGTTGTTGATCGGGTTCCGCATGGTGTTGATCGCCGCCAGCGGGCTCATCCACGCCGAGGAGTCGGTCGGGGTCTTTTCCAGGTTCGGTCCCCCACGCCACGACATGTCTTCGAAGGCCAACAACGTATTCGACGTTCCGTCGGTCACCTGGGCCATCGAAGCCGAACCGAAGTAGCGGAAGACCCCGTTGACGCGGCTCTGATCGCTCAACACTTCGCCGTTGACCCAAGGGGTTCCGGGATTAGCACCGGTTTTTTGGAACAAAGGATTGAATCCGCCACCGGGTTGGAAGTCGGGCACCGCCCCGCAGTCACGCCAACCACCCCAGATGTGGCCCATGTTGCCGACGTAATCGGTTCCGGCCGCCGTCGCCGTGGGTCCCCAGCGGTAGCCCGGCACCTGGCCGTTCCGCAGAGGATCTTGCGAGTTGGACGGGCAGATGAAGGTGCTGATCACATTCCGTGCCAGCGGATTGTTCGAAGCCGTCGTCATCGAATGCTGGGTGTTCCAATCGATTTGATCGTACAGCGGCTGCTGTTCCATGAAAGGCAGCACCTGCGTGAGCCAGGAAAACTGCATCCAGCGGTTCATCGGATTGCCAGGATGTGTCGAGTTGCCCGAACAGTTGTTGTGAGGAAACTTCTTGTGGGCATCATGATACAGCTGGGCGGCCAGGCCCAATTGTTTCAGGTTGTTCGAACAGCTCATCCGCCGCGCGGCTTCGCGGGCGGCCTGCACGGCTGGCAGCAGCAGGCCGACCAACACGCCGATGATGGCGATCACCACCAACAATTCGACCAGCGTGAACCCCTCACGTCTGGACCTAGTGAAACGATTCATAGCAACTCCTCATAGAAAGAATCAAAAAGAACAACGACACAGCAAAGCACGGGACACGACAATCCGAATCGGAGGTCCGCCGAGGGCGAACGAAGCCGTCGTCCCGGATCGGCCACAAAAGAAGAAAATATAGTCATCTCCGAAAAGGAGACGCTGGTATAGCGGGGCAACCACCCACGAGGTTGGCTGCGGCCGTTGGCAATGCCCCCCTTTCCTCGCTGCCCCACGTTTGCTCGGTCCGCTCGGTGCGACGAGCGGCGACGGTTCCCTCCGCCACACTTCTGCGGGCCGAGCGAGGAAACCGCTAGATGACTGGGAAAGTTCAGATGTCGATGGCGATCGTGTTCTTCCCTGCAGAGACCTCGACCTGCTTGGGCGAGCTGTCAGGACTCCTATATTTCTGTGGAATCGTCCCAGAGTCCGCCTTCGGAGGCGCGTTTCCGGCATCCATGTAACTCTCACCACTCATGTCGGGGCTGAGGTAAACCTTGTAGGTACCCGGTTCGGCACCCTCCAAGCCAGCAGCCCCCGTATACAGTTCGTAGTTGCCCGCGGCGTCGACCAGGCCGGTGGCCACCTGCCCGCTTTCCCCCACCGGCTGGAAAGTGACCCGCGTGTTCTCCGGAGCCGGTTGGCCGTCGATCGTCACCGTGCCGCTGACCGGAGCGGTCGGGCTCGAATTACAGCCGATCAGCAAGCCGAGCGGGAGGCAACAAAAAAGCAAGAACGATCGACCCATCGAACGCGTACTCCGTAGATAACTGAATGAAGAGGAAAGCCCCAACATGGGATGCCCTAAAGAATTGCAGGCTCTCCCGGGCGTCACGCGAAGAGGAAAAGTCTTAGCCACCACAACTTGGATGGTTCGGAAAAGCATGGCGAACGGCAAATTCGCAACAATTCGCCTTCGCACCATCATCCATCCTATCAAGCGAAGATTTAGATTGCAAAGGCTTTGTCCTGCCCCGCATATCGCGACTAATCCATTTATGCGAAAGGACTTACGGCAAAACGCACGTGATATTCTTCGGCATCGGGCAGGTTTTTTTGTAGCTTTTTCGCCCACTGCGGGCTTTTAGTGTTGCTCCGGATCCCCTTAAGTGCTAGGTGGCAAACCACCCTTAAGGACTAGCCACGACTCCGGAGGGGTCGCAGAGATAAGGCGGCGACGTTCAGGTCCTCCGGGAACGACCGGGCAAAACCCTCCCCTCGCTGTCGCTCGACCCTCCCAGGGGGCTCACTGTTCCACACAAGTCGGCCTTGCCGACTCTTGC
>CAYNVI010000461.1:0-4277 GCA_964400585.1 uncultured Pirellulaceae bacterium
CCGGCCGCGGATCCGAGGCGGGTCGACATCCCGGCCCCACCGGCCGCGAAGGGCTAGCGGGAAGGGCCGGGCAGGCCGACGCGTGGGCCGGGGGCCCCGCCTCGGTTTACGCTTCGTGCTTCTCGTGCGGCTCGTGCGGCTCCGCGTCACCTTCGTCGTCGGCGTCCTTCATCCCCCGTTTGAATTCATTCGCACTCCGCCCCATGTTGCGCATCAAGCTGGGGAGTTTGGCCCCCCCAAACAGCAACAAGACAACGAAGAGGATGACCAGCATTTCCGGAAGTCCGGGCATACCGATTCCAAGCAAAGAAAGACTCATCTCAGCGCTCTCGCAGTAAAAGGAGGAGGACGGAACCACACGAGACGCCGTCCAAAACGGCAGGAAAGGGAGGATGGGACCAAATTGTCCAGGTGAGAGCCCAACTACGAGCTCCCGAACCTGCACGCCTCCGCGACACAGGGCGTGTCTCGGCGTGTCCAAACCCTCGTGCAGCGCGGCGAAAGCGGGCGATCCCACGGAGAGGGCTCTCCGAGGTCACCAGAACCGACGTGTCGAGGTAGAAAGAGGGGGGCTGCGGCAAGCGGTGCACAGCCTGTGTGCCACGACCGGGGCAACCGACGCCTCTCACTTTCGATTCTATTGTACACGGCCGAACTGTCAAAGGACGCTCGGCCAAATTTGCCGTCCCGAAATCGCTCTGGCCCCACCGCGGCGGTTTCGCTAAGGTCCCAGGAGATTGTGTCGGGCTTCCCCCGATCGTGCGGGCTCGCCCGGCCGTCCACCATCTGCATCCCGTCATCTCGAATGACGCACGCTTCCGCGGGAGGGAAGGCAATGCTGTGGCGACTGTGGCTGAGCGTCTTGCTAGGGACCGCTGCGATCCTCGGCTCGCCCCCCCGGGCTGGCTCGATTCAGGCGGCAGAACCGCCTTTGCTTTGTCCCGATCCGAGTCTGCCAGTGCGCTGCCAGGCGGTCGAGTTCCGGCTCCTTTTGGGACGTCTGGAACTCTACCCCCCGGAGCATCGCAAGGGAAGCGGAACCGCCCAGCGGAGGCTTCCCCAGCCACTTGAGGAATCCTTTAACGTGACCGCCGAGCGAGGGATCCCCTCGCTGCATTACGTTCGCCAGACGCCCACGCAGGAATGGATCCTGGATGTCGTCGAAGCGACCCGGGTCGAGATCGACGCTTACTGGCTGGCCGGACAAGAACGCTTCGAACTGACCCAGCCTCGCCGCGGACCGCTCGTGGTCCGCATTCGCCGGGGCGCCGCGGCGGTCGCCGGTCGGCCGCCGCCCCAGGCCGACCCGCGCCGGCTGGCGTCGACCGGCGCTCCGCCGGAGGCAACCGACGAAAGCTTCACCGCTGCCAGTTTTCTGCACTTGCGAGCCACCCACCCCGACCTGTTTGCCCGCCACTTACAGCCGCTACTGGCGAGTCTCTTGCCCGATCTCGAGCTGGCAGGCTTGCAACAGCAGACGACCGCCCAGTTGCTCGAGCTGTCCCAGTCGGTGGCCCCCCCCGATCCCGCGCGGGTGCATGCTTGCGTCGCTCGGCTGGCGGCCAAGCAACGGCAGGAACGTGAGCGGGCGCAGCGAGAACTGCTGCAGCACGGCGTGGCAGTGATCCCCTTGCTCGACGAGATCCCCACGGCCTCGCTGCAGGAAGAGCAGCGTCTGCGGCTGGAGACGATCCGTCGATGTCTCCGCCCGCGCCGCTCCGACGGTCCGGACCGGGTGGCCCAGTGGCTGCTGGCCGATCCTGTCTACTGGCAAGCGATCGCGGCCGACTTCGCGCCGTCCCAACGGTTGCTGGCCGAACGACATTTGCAGCGACTCGACGGCCGCAGTTCCGCAGGCGGTCGAGAGCCTGCCTCCCGAGTCGCTCAACAAGACGAATCGAGCAGGCGTCGATAAAGGGCCGCGGTCGCGGCGGCCATCGCCTGGTCGGAGAAGTGCTCGCGATGCCGATGGCAAGCCGCTTCGGCCATCGCCGACCAGTCGGCATCGCCGGAGACCAACCGGGCAATTTGCGCCGCCAGGCTTTGACTGCTTCCCGGTTCCGCGAGCAATCCATCTTGCCCATCGCGGATCGCTTCCGGTGTCCCTTCGACGCGAGTCGCCACAACCGGCAACGCCGCGGCCATCGCCTCCAGCACGACCATTGGCAAGCCTTCGCCGTACAGGCTGGGCAGCAGCAGCGCGTCGAGCTGAGCCAAGGCGGCAGGCACGTCCTCCGCAAAGCCGCCCAACGTGACGTGGTCACGGATTTCTAACGCCTCGACCAACCGCTCGATCGAAGCCTGGTAGGTTTCGGATTCAAAGGGTCCGATACAGCGAAGGTGCACGTCGCGGCCCTCGCTGACCAATTGCCGGATCGCTTGCAATGCGATCTCCAATCCCTTCCGCGGGCGCATCAAGGCGACCATCCCCAGGTTCCAGCGGCCGCCTGGTTGCGGCGTGGCGGTGCGGGGCGGGCGAACGGCGGGCACGCCGTTATGGATCGTCGTCACCCGGTCGGCTGGCCAACCGGCCGCCACGACGTCACGATGCAAACTTTGCGAAACGGTGATCTGATGCCAGCAGCGGCGGAGCGAAAATCGCTCGATCGACGCGTTCACCCGATTCTGAAACCAACGCGATGAATCACGGGCCGCCGGGCTATGGACGTGATAGATCCACGGCAGCCTGGTAGTTCGACTGAGCAAACTGGCCACCAAGGCGGTGCGGGGCGTATGGGCATGCAGCAACTGGTAGCCTTCGTCGCGCACCCGTTGCTGCAACGGAGCGAGGACCCGCAGATCAAAGCGGCCGCGCATGGCGGTCCGGTAACATTGCCCTACCGTCCGCCCTTCCGCCGCGGCGCGTTCTAAGAAGTCGGCAAAGAGCCCCGGTTTGAGGCACGCGAAATCGGCGCGAACACGGTACTTCGGCAGGCATCGCCCCAGATGGGACTGCACCCGCTCGGCCCCCGAAAAGTGTTCGCCATTGACGAGATGTAGAACGGAGACCGGCCGACATCCGCCGGCCGTCGGATCCACCGTCTCCGCCGCGGGGAGGAAGTGTGAGCAGTCCACGGTTGGAGAGGAGAGCGAGGGTGCGGTCGACATGATCGATCCAGAGAGATAACGAGCAAACAGGAAGAGGCGGGCGACGCCTTTGGCAAGCCTAGGCTTCGTCAGAAAACCGCCCCTCATCCTCTCCTTCTCCCCCGCTATTCGCTGCGCGGCGGGGGAGAGGGACTTAGCGGAGTCGCTACGCGACCAGCTTTTTAATTTTTCTGACAAAGCCTAGCTTGTGATCATCGCCGGCGCCGGCTCGTTCGCTTGCCTCTCCTGATCCTTGCCCCTCGTCAAATTCGTCACATCCGGGCCGCCCGGCAGGCAGCGGTGCCTCACGGGACAGCGCCATTTTTCGATCCAAATCCCGCGTTTCACGTGCCTATCGGTCATTTGAGCTGAACGCGGGGTGGTCCTGCCTACGCTTCCTGCTTCAACGCGGCCCCATGCCCCGCTTGGTTGCTGAGGATGATTTTTCCTTGGCGGATTTCGGTGCCGGTGGCGGGATCTTCGCGCAGCAAGACCGCGCCGTCGAGGTCGGCGTAGTCGAGCAGGGGCGCCAACTGGGCCGCCGCGCTGATCCCAACGGAGCTTTCCACCATGCAGCCGACCATCGTTCGCATTTCCAGCTCCCGGGCCCGCCGCAGCATCCTCAAAGCGGGCGTCAGTCCGCCACATTTACACAGCTTGACATTGACGCCGTGGAAGCACTCGGCACAGGTTTCGACGTCGGCTTCCACCTGGCAATCTTCATCGGCGATCAAGGGAAGGGCCGATTCTCGAAACAGACGCTGGCGATCGGCAGCCGGGGCATCGGGCGGCAACGGCTGCTCGATGAATTCCACATCCAATTTGGCCAGTTCGTGCGAATTGGCAATCGCTTGCTCGATCGTCCATCCACAATTCGCGTCGACGCGAAACGTCGCCGAGGTTTGTTGACGGAGGGCAGCGACGATCTCCAGGTCACGCGGCGTCCCCAGTTTGATTTTGTAGATCCCCCAGCCCGACTGTTCGCTCAACTTCGCCACCATCTGTTCCATGGTGTCGATGCCAATCGTAAAGCTCGATTGCAAGGCTTTGTTCCATTCGAGCCCCCAGACCGCGTAGGTCGGTTGGCCCAGTCGGCGCGCGTGCAGGTCGTGGGCGGCCATGTCCAGCGCCGAGAGCGCGAAGAGATCGCCGTCGACCGCGTCCCGGGCCGCCTCCCAGACCGATTCGGG
>CAYNVI010000462.1:0-4276 GCA_964400585.1 uncultured Pirellulaceae bacterium
GACGCACCCGAACGTCTGCAGGCTCTCCCCCGCTGGGATCCCGCGGAACTGGAGACGCTCCGTGACATCTGCAGGCTGGCCCGCCGGATGGCCGGTCGCTAGCGATTCGCTGCAGGCAGGGCTGGGGGCGACGAACCGCGCGGTGAGGCGTGGCCGGAAAGCCGCCGGCTTAGCCCACGACGCGAAGTACCGCGTCGCCAAAAGAAAAAGGAGAGCCCCCCCGGGTGGGGCAGGTACTCGGGGGGGCTCGGCAAACCGGCGAGATCGGGGCAGTGATCTCAGCCAGCCGCCTTTTCCTTGTCCTAATTATGCCTGAAGAATAAGGGGTGACAAGTGCTTTTTGTCACCGCTTCTGAAAGTTTCCCATCGGCGATCACCCCCCCGCAGCTTAACACCCCTCTGCACCGTTTGCCGGTTTTTGTTCAAATTAGAGGGCTCGCGCGTCCAATCCTCCCGTTCTGCGGGCGGGGGAATCGCCCGGGCAGGCTTGATCGCTCCCTCCGAAATCGTCGCAATCCCCACAGAAAAAATCATGACCGAGGCGACCGCCGACCCCCACGAGCCCGAATCGCTCGCTAATTTCTCGCTGCTGATCGTCGATAACGATCGAGCCCATGCGCGGGCGATGACCGAAAGTCTCGAACGGGTCGGCTACCGCTGCCAGGTGGCGACCAGCGGTCCCGAAGGGGCCAAGCTGATCGAGCAGGACACGTTTGACTTGGTGATCACCGACATGGTGATGAACGATATCGATGGGATGAAGCTGCTGGCCCTGGCCCGCAAACAGCTTCCCGACAGCGAAGTGATCCTGGTCACGGGACACGCGACCGTCCCGGCGGCGGTTGAGGCGATGCAGCATGGGGCCTTCAATTTTTTGGAGAAGCCGATCACGCCGCAGCGGTTGCGGGCGGTCACCGAAAAGGCGATCGATGCGGTGCGGTTGCGTCGCCAGAACACCGAACTGCAGCAACGGCTCGATGAACGCTTCGGGTATGAAGGCTTTATCTACGCCAGCCCCGAGATGCAGGGGGTGATCGATCGGCTGCGGCGGATTGCGGCGACCGACGCGACGGTGCTGGTGACGGGCGAGAGCGGGACCGGCAAGGAAATGATCGCGCAGGCGATCCACCAAAATAGCCCGCGGCGGAACAAGCGGATCGTCGCCCTCAATACGCGGGCGGTCTCCGAACACCTGGTCGAAAGCGAACTGTTCGGGCACGTGAAAGGCTCGTTCACCGATGCGGTCAGCGATCGCGTGGGGGCGTTTGAGTACGCCAATGGCGGCACCCTCTTCCTGGACGAGGTGGGTGACATGCCGATGAGCACGCAGATCAAGCTGTTGCGAGTGCTCGAGGAGAGCCAGATCACCCGGGTGGGTGATAACAAACCGATCAAGGTGAATGTCCGCTTGATCAGCGCCACGAACCGTCCGCTGGAAAAGATGGTGGAGGCGGGCACGTTCCGCAACGATCTCTATTTCCGCTTGAAAGTCGTCACGGTGACGCTGCCGTCACTGCGTGATCGCCGCGACGACATCATTCCGTTGATGGACCATTTTCGCAAGATGTTCCTCAAACGCCACAACAAGCCGGCAGCTCACTTCACGCCGGACGTCACGAAGCGATTCTTCGCCTATGATTGGCCGGGAAACATTCGCCAGCTGCGAAACTTCGTGGAGACGATGGTGGTGCTCGATACCGATGGTTCGTTAGCCGCGGACGACCTGCCGCCCGAATTGGCCGACGAAGCGATCGCCGAGGCCAGCCCTCCGACGTCGTGGGGAGAGGCGTCGGCGTTGGTCGGGCAACCGCTTGCCGAAATCGAGCGATGGGCGATCGAAGAAACGCTGAAGCTGACCGGCGGGAACCGCGAGGAAGCGGCCAAGGTGTTGGGCATCGGAGCGCGCACGCTCTATCGGCGGCTCGATCAGTACAAGAAGGAAGAGGACGAGCAGGCTGCCGACGAGCAGGCTGCGGCCGAGCCGCCTTTCCCGGCGGAGGAATGACGCGATGAGGCGCCCCGGGGTCCGCCGACGATGGCTGTTTCGGCTGCTGGCACTGCTGGCGGGCTTGCTGCCGTTGCTCCTGGTCGAAGCCGGCTTGCGGCTGATTGCACCGCTTTCCGAGCCGGCGACCGAAGGGCTCGATCGCGACCCCTTGGTCGATCTCCATCAATTGGATCCGTTGTTCGTTCCCTCGGCCGACGGGACCCGTTGGGAAATCCCGCCGGCACGTTGGAATTTTTTTCGCCCCGCTTCGTTCCGCCAGGTCAAACCGGCCGACGGCTTCCGCGTGTTCGTCCTCGGAGGCTCGACGGTGCAGGGCCGACCCTATGCGACGGAGACAGCCTTCCCGGCTTTCTTGCGCGTCCACTGGCAAACCGCGGACCCCGACCTGTCGCTGGAAGTCGTCAATTGCGGCGGCGTTTCGTATGCCAGCTATCGCGTCGCGGCGCTGCTGGACGAGGTGCTGACGCACCAACCCGATCTGGTGATCTTGTACACCGGACACAACGAGTTCCTCGAGGAACGCACCTACGCCGCTTGGCGGCGGGTTCCGCGGTCGCTCGCCCCGCTCGTTGCCTGGGGGACCCGCAGCCAACTGGTGCGGCGGTTAGCCGGCTCGCTCCAGCCGCCGCCGCCGACGGTGATGCCTCGCGAGGTCGCCGCCCGCCTCGATCGTGGCGAGGCGGGGCTCGCGCTGTTTCGCCGGGATCCCGCTTGGCGGGGCGGGGTCGAGCGGCATTTTGCCCAAACGCTCGCCGCGATGGTGGCGCGCTGCGGCGAGGCGGAAGTCCCGCTGTGGCTGTGCGTTCCCGCTGCCGATCTGGTCCGGACGCCCCCGTTCAAAGTGGCGGTCGATCCCCAGTTACCCGCTGCCGCCAGGGAGCAAGTCGCGTCGCTGTGGCAGCAGCTGCAAGAGGAGACCACGTCGACACCCGAGCTCCGCGTCGCGCAGGCCCGCCGGATCGTGGAGCTTGACCCGCAGCATGCCGGCGCGGCCTACCTGATCGGGCGGGATCGCTGGCAACGGGGAGACTTCGAGGCCGCCAAACGCTGGCTGCAACGGGCTCGCGACCACGATGTCTGTCCGCTGCGAGCGACCTCGCCGATCGTCGAATCGGTCCGGGCGATCGCCGCGGCGGAGGGTCTGGCGACGCTCGACGTTCCCGCCCTGTTGGATCAGCGTCGCGGGGAAAGATCGTCCCAGGACGGGGACGGGATCGCCGACCCGCAGTGGTTTGTCGATCACGTCCATCCCTCGGTGGCCGGGCATCAACGGATCGCCGAGGCGTTGTACGAGCAAGCCAGGCGGGATGAACGTTTGCCGCGCGTCGGCGAACCGGGAACCGGCGGGGACCTGCGGGCGCGACGCCAGGCGGTGGCGGCCTACCTGGAGAACCTGGACGAGAGCTACTACCAGCGTGGCAAGCAACGCCTGGAGGGGCTCCGTGCCTGGACGGCGGGACGGAGTCGTCCGGCGGCGGAACCGCAGTCAGCTCCCTGACGGAAGTTCCGCTGCCGCGTTGCCTTCGCGGGCCAAGGTAGGGAGATCGGAAGCTTGCGCGGGGAGGCTCAGCTCCACCAGCACCGGCAAGTGATCGGATGTGTTCCCCAGGGACGGCACTTCGTAGGAGACGACTTCGAGCCGCGGGTCGACGGCGACCAGGTCGATCGGGATGCCGCAGGCCCCCATCCGCCGCGGCCAAGTCGCCTGGTACCCAAAGCCGTGACTCGCGTCCCGCAGACCGGTCGCTTTCAGGAACCGGCGAAACGATAAGGCCCAGGGGGTGATGTTCCAGTCGCCACCGATGATCTGCGGGACCGAGCGGTCGGCGACGACCCGTTGGGCGAGATTGATCAGCTGCCGATCGCGGGCTCGGAACATCCGCTGTCCGATCGGCGGGTAGGTGTGAACCGCCCAAAGATCGACCCAAGGCCCCGTCCGCGGGGCAGTTCGCAGGATCAACGCGGTGACTTGCTGGTTCAGGGCACGCTGGGCGATCACGCCGGGAATGCGGGAGTAAAGCCCCACGCCAAAAGGGTCGTCGCGCGGGAGTTCCCGATGCGTTTCGTACGCCGCCCGCAACGGGCCGAGCTGTTGCCGCAGGGGTTCATTCAATTCCAACAGGACGACGACGTCGAGGTCTTGGTTGCGGGTCGCTTGGAGGATCGTCTCCGCTTCGGCCGGTTGCTGGTGCACGTTCCAGAAGAGGACGCGAAACTGGGAGGCGGACGGTGTGTCTGGCCGTGGCTCGGTCGTCGCCGTGCCCCGGG
>CAYNVI010000463.1:0-4273 GCA_964400585.1 uncultured Pirellulaceae bacterium
GATCCCGTGCCGGCCCAGGTCGGACACCCCGCAGCCCCGGTGGTGCGACTGGACGGTCACGAAGCGATCCTGCACCCGCAAGTGGGCGAGGGGATCGCCTACCACGGCCGCCAGGGATGGGCCAACGACTGGATCGACCAATGGACCAGCGAGGCCGCCGAAGCCCGCTGGCCGATCGAGGTCGTCCAGCCCGGTAGCTATCGGGTGACGATCCGCTACACCGCGCCGCACGAAGCCGTCGGCACGACGCTTCGCTTGGTCGCGGGAGCGGCCCACAGCGAAGGGAAGATCGAGCAACCGTTTACCGCCGCGCCGATCGCCACCCATGACCGGATCGTCCGCAAAGAAGTCTCGCCGCAAACCTGGGGGACGTTGGAGCTGCCGCCCATCCAGCTGCCACCGGGACGTCATCAGCTCCGCTTGCAGCGGGCCGACGAGGGGGCGCCGCTGCAGGTCAAGCAGGTGCAGTTGACGCGGATCGCACCGGCTTCCTGAAAGACCGCGACACTTTTGGATGCAAAGCCCGTGTTTCGCGGAGTGTATCGATCATTTGAGCGGTTTCGGCGCTAGCCGCCGGCTCGTTGCGGAAAGGCCGGGGGCTAGCGCCCAATCCGCTCACGAAAAGTGGCGCTGTCCAGCTAGTCCCACGCCCCCAGCCGTGACGAGACCGCTTTCAGCTTCGCCTTGTTCTTTTCGATCGCCATCAAACCGACCAGCAGCAGGAGGCCGCTGACGATCCCAAAGACCCACCAGGGCCAGGTCTGATCGATCGCGCGTTGGGCGTGCCAAACCATGCTGAGGACGCCGATCAGGATGAACAAAGTTCCCAGCGCGAGGAAGGCTTGCACCCGCAGGACCATCCCCATCGCCACGCCGACCATCGCCAACCCGATCAACACGATCGGGCCCCACAACGTCGTCCCGATCTCCTGCAGCAACATGTCGGCCGTACTGCTGACATAGATGACCAGGGTCGCGCTGTATCGCAATACCGTGCGCGTCTGCGCCGCGAGCCTCTGGCGTTCCTTTTCGACCGCCGCGAGGACGCAGACCGCCGGCGGGATCAACCACAATTGGGGACGCTGCAAGAAGCCCCACCCCGGTGTCTGCGTCAGCAGGACCCAGATCGCCCCGTTGCCCAGGATGATCGCCAAGCCCATCGGCAGTCGTTCGCCGCGCCACACAAAGGCGAGGGCAAAATAGAAGAGGGCTCCGACCATCAGCATCATCGCATAAGAAACCTCCCCGCCGGCGAACGTCCAGCCCGCTCCGCCCCCGGCCAGCCAAAACCCAAAGACCGGGATCAAGGGAAGAAACAGCGCGGTCTGCCGCACCGTCTCGCGGAGCACCTGGTCGTGGCGACGCCGCGCCCATTCGGTCACGGCCGCGCTGGCGAAAGCGAGCCCCATCACTCCGTAGGGCCAGTAGCCGCGGTATTGCCGCAGGAATTCGGTTGCCTCGCAGAGGTAGAGATGCAACCCGACCAGGCCCGCGGCGAGTTGTGCGCCGTAGATCAACAGCCGGCGTTCGGTCGCTCCAAAGTCCGGTAGCACCCGCGTCACCAAAGCGGCCCGCGGCCAAACCGCCAGCGACGCACTCAACCCGCTGAGCACCGCTAACACCAAGGCGACGCCCACGACCAGCACCGGTTCGGTAGCGATCAAATCGACTTCGGTCCGCAATCGCGTTTCCAATGCCAAAACGCCGATCAGCGAAATCACCGCCAAGCCCAGTCCACTGGCAGCCCCCACGCGAAGCGGTCGTTGCCACTCGTCCACCGCCAATCGCAAGGTCCGGGGAACCCCCCAGAGGCAAGCGGGGACCAAGAACACGCCGGCGACGAACAACCGCATCGTGCTGGTGAGCAGACGATGGCTTTCACCCTCCCGCACGACGATCGCCAACAAGGCCACCACGGCACAACACAGCAACACCGCAAAGGTGTTCAACGCCGTCGAATGGCGACGGCTCGCCGCAGTAGCCAAGGCCCAACCGCAAAACGCCACGGCAGCTACCGACAACCAGCTTGCCAACGGCGCGCTTCCGTCGATCGCCAGCCCCAACGCCAACGCAAAAATGATCACGGCCGTCGTCAAAAATCCCCCCAGCAATTCGAGGCTGATCCGGCGGTCACGCGGCACGGACCAGTCGAAACCGGCTTGGCACCACTTGTCCCGCAGCAGCCGACGGAGCGGCCAGGCCCATCCCACCAAGACCGACGCGGCGGCACAGCCGACCGCCGCGATCGCTACCCGCAGGGCCAACGGCGCAGGCGGGCCGACGAAGCTCGACAGGTAGACCACGCCGACCAATAGAGTGCTGTAGGCGACGATCCCCTGCGCGGACCGTCCCACGCGAAACAGCGTCGTCCCCACCAGCGGCAAAATGGCCAAACAGGCAAAGCCGCCGGCGAGCAGCGCGGTCTCTTCGGCCCCCTGCCCCGTTCGATACACCACCGCCATCGCCACCACGCTTCCCAGCGGCGGCAATGCCAAGAACCCGTACAGCCCATCGACCAGCGGGGAGGGAAACTGCGGCCGCGGCGGCAGCCCCCCGCGCCACACGACGGCCCAGGCGATCCACCAAACCGCCGCGGTCGCCCACAAAGCAGGCGCCGTGAATCCCGCCGCATCGAAACGCCCTAACAGCGCGACCAAGCCGGCAACGGCAAAGCCCAACGCGCCGCTACCGGCCCACTGCGACACCTCCGGCCCCGCGCCCAGACGCGCCGCCCGGTGGGCCTGACGCACCCCAGCCAGCAGCAACAACTGACCCAACACCGACGCTGCCAGGCTGTTCCACGCCATCGCATCATGGAAGACGCGAGGAACGAGGCCGAGCACCGCCAGGGCGGCAAACACGCTGAGCGCGGTCCAGCGGTAAGCCTGCTCGCGACGGCTCCACTGGGTCAAGACCGTCGCCACCACCGCCGCCCCCAGCCAGATCGCCAACAACCACCGCCAACCGTCCTGCGGTGCCACCCCGCCCCAGCGGATGATCGCGGCGACCAAGACCCCCGCAGCCGCCACCACGATTTGCACCGGCAGGACGCGGTAGCGAATCCCCAAACGCTCCCCATAACGTACGATCAACCCGCCTGCTACGGCGATCAAGGCGACGGTCGTCGCCTCCACCGATGCCGCCAGCACCACCGGCGTCGTCCAGACCGCGGCCACCGCCCACACGCTCAGACAAGCCGCGATCGCGCAACCGAGCCACGCGGCCCAGCAAACCGGCAGCGGCCACCAAGCGGTCCGGCCAGGCGTTTCGCCCGCGGGAATTCCCGCGTCGACGACGGCCCGTTGCGCCAACCAATCGATCCCGCCGAGGGCGGTGAACCCGCGTTGGCACAGGACCAACCCCAGACAGCCCGCCCCGAACCAGGCGGCCGCCTCCCAAGCGTCGCCGGCCCAAACCCCGACGAGGGCCGCGGTCGCGGCGAGCGCCGCCACGATAGCGCCATGGCCGGCCCAGCGTTGCCGGACCACCAGCGCCGCGATCGCCAATCCGCCCGCCACCACCAACCCCCACCCGCTGACCAATCCCACGATCTGCCGGTCGCCGCGGGCGACGTCCCCGCCAGGAACCGCAGCATGCAATTGCAGCAAGCGGGCGGCGAGGATTCCCAGCGCGATCGCAGCCACCGCGACCGAGGCGGCGGCGAAGGAACGCCAGCGGCCAGCGACCGCGGGTTCGGCATCCCCCAGCGCCCTCGCTTGCCGCCACCAGGCGAAAGCAAGGCAGACCAACGTCAGCGCCAAGATCGCCGAGCCGGTCGCTCCCAGCCAGATCGACAACGGCGGCACGCCTGTGGCAACGGGCAGACGCGGAAGAAATCCGGTCAGCACGATCCACAGCCAAGCCGCCTGGACCGACAGTCCACGGAGCTCATCGATCGTCGATCGCCACCAGGAATGCCACCACGAATGCTGTCCGCCGCGGTCGGCAAGCAGAGCCCATCCCAAGGTCACCGCCAGCGCGGCCAGCGGCAGGGCTGCGAAGCCCGCCAGACGTCCCGCCACGCTCTCGGGCGAAGCCACCACCGCCCGGATCAAGGTGAAGGCAGCGATTCCGAACAGGCCCAAGACCGCGACCACGCCGCAGAGCTCATCGAACCGGCAGGCGAGCTCCCGCGATAGCTTCTCCCACCGCTCGTGGATCGTTCGCTCCGCGCCCCACGCCGCCCCCTGCCACACCAAAGCAAACCCACCGAAGATGGCGATCCACGCCCACACCGCGTCCCCCGCCTTCCAAGCCTCCCACTCGAACAACG
>CAYNVI010000464.1:0-4272 GCA_964400585.1 uncultured Pirellulaceae bacterium
ACGGCTTGCCAGGCGATCGCCGCGGTCGCCCAACAGGCGTGTTCGGCGTCGCCGGCGAAGGTTCACGCTTGATGCCGACCGGCACCGGCCCGTGCGGTCCCCCCGCCGCTGACCGACGGCCGTCCCCCCGGGCATTGACGGTCACGACCGCGGGTGTCCTCGCCCTTGCCCTCGCGCTGCGGGTGCCGGCCTGCTGGGAAAGCTTTTGGGCCGACGAACTCCATTCGGCTTGGGCTGTCTGGGGAGCGTTTCCCGAGGTCGCGCCGCGCGCCGCGGCGGGCAACCAAACGCCCTTCTATTTCTGGGGACTTTGGCTTTGGAAACTATTGATCGGCGAATCGGAAATCGCGCTGCGTTTCTCGTCCGTGCTGGCGATGGCGGCAGCCTCCGGAATCCTGGTCGTTACCGTGGCCCGCCAGCAGGCCTCGCTGCTGGCAGGATTACTGGCAGGGCTTTTTCTGGCGGTCGACGCGAACGCCCTTTTCTTCGCCACGGAACTCCGACCCTATGCCTGGGTCGTGCTCGGGACCACGGTGGCAGCCGGGCTCTTCGCCTCCCTGCTCCGCAAGGCCCAGGAGCCGTCGAAACAACTCCGTCGCTGGGGCCAACTGGTCGCCCTCGTCTGTCTGACAGGCCTCCTGCAGCCGACCGCGCTTGCCGCCCTGCTGCCCCTCCTCGTCATCGGCGGGTGGCACCTGCTGGTTTGTCCGGGGATTCAGTGGGTAGCGCCGGCTGCCAAGGGGCGGGGGGTGGACCTGCGGGATCGCGGGCAAGCCGCGATCCTCCTGCTCGCCTTGCTCGTCCTCGCGCTGACCGGCTGGGTCTTGGTTCGCTCGGCCGCCGCCGACGCCTGGTCCTCACGGAATCATTGGGAAAGCTTTGCGAGCAGTCACCGTTGGGCGCAGCTTTGGACCATCTGGCCGTGGGCTGCCCTGGTGCTCGTGCCAGCCGCCCTCATGCTCGGACTAACGAAACTGGCCGCCGGACGAGGCTACCGGCCCTCCCCCCGTCCCCCCGCGGCTTGGCCCTGGCTGCTGGTGCTGGCGTTCGGCGTCACGGCGCTCACCTGGTGGGCCGCCCGCGATGGCTGGATCCCCCTCTGGCATCGCCGCTACCTGATCGCCGTGCTCCCGATGCTGGCCTGGGTCGCAGGCTGCCTGTGGGCTCAGGCTGCCGAGGCGCTGGTCGAGCTTGTCGGAAAAGGGGGCCCAGCCCGCCGGAATGTGACCCGAGCACTTGTCGTCCTGAGCGGCACCCTGCTGCTCGTGTGGCAACAAGGGACGCTGCGACATTGGCGGGCCGGCGACTGGGCCGTCGTCCATCGGGGCGAAGGCTGGCGGGAAGCGGTCGCTTGGATCACGCAGCAACGACGGCCCGAGGAACCGCTGTGGGTCGCCGCCGAGCTGATCGAATCGACCGAGCTGTTGGATCGGACGGAACCGCTGCCGCCGGCGCGGGCGACCTATCTGACGTACGTGGTCCGCGGCCCGTATCGGCTGGCCGAGCCCCGTCCGCTGGGCCCGCTGCGTCGCACCCTGGTCAGGGTCCTGCAAGGGCGGCCGGCGGGGCATCGCGCGGGGCCCCCGGCCGCGATGGCCGATCACCGGGCGCCCTGCTGGTTGCTCGCCCGCTACTCGGGCGCTCGGTTAGCAGCGATCCTGGCCGCCGCCGAGGCCCTTGAACCGCCGCTCGACGTGCGGATGCGACCGGCCGCCGTCGCCTCCTTTGGCAGGGTCAGCGCGATCAAATTCGAACCGGCCCGGTCGCCGCCCTGACGCCCCCCTGCTGTGGAAGCCTTCGCGTCCTCCGCCAGCCGGGCTGCGCTGCCGACAAAAAGCGTTGCCGGCCCCGCTGGGCGGCGGTCTACAATACAACTTTGTTCGTTTTGATCCGTCTTCTTGCGCAGGCTTGCTTGTCATGCGATCGCTCGGCTCCTTGCTGGCGCTGCTCGTTTCCGTTTGCTGGGGATGGGGTGGCGAGCCGTCCCCGGCTTCCTCGGCCGGCGTTGCCTCCGGCGCCGCCGCGGCGGCGGCCCGCGGGTATCGCTTGCTCACCGAAAAAGCTTACCTGCCCGCCGACTTTGATCAGGAAGCGTTCGATGCGATCTGGCAGGTTTGGCCACGGGAACTTCGTGAACGGGCCGCGGAGGCGAGCCTCCCCGAGCGACGGCGGATGGCGCGGGAGCGGTATGGCCTCTCGCTCCGGCCTCACGACCGATCGGGCAAGCCGCTGCAGTATGTCGTCGACGACCAGGGCGGTTGGACGATGAATTGCTTCGCCTGCCATGGCGGGTCGGTGTACGGCCAACCGACTCCCGGGGCGCCCAACAATCGATACGCCCTGCAGACCTTGAGCGAAGAGATGCGGCGGACCAAATTTCGCTTGGCCAAGCCCCTGACGCGGATGGATCTCGCCTCGGCGGTCATCCCCTTGGGAACGACGCACGGAACCACCAATGCGGTCGTGTTCGGGGTCGCGTTGATGCACCTCCGTGATCCGCAACTGAACGTGCTGCCCGATCGCCGACCGCCGGCCGTGTCGCACCACGACATGGATGCGCCCCCGTGGTGGCATTTCTCCAAACGCCCCAATCTGTACATCGACGGATTTGCCGAACGCGGGCATCGGGGGCTGATGCAGTTCATGCTGGTCCGGGAAAACGGCCCCGAGAAATTCCGCGAGTGGGAAAGCGACTTCCGCGACATCTACCAGTACATGATGTCGCTGCAACCACCGGCTTACGAAGGTCCCCTCGACCCCGAATTAGCCGCCCGGGGCGAAGCGGTCTTTCTCGATCACTGCGCGGGATGTCACGGCAGCTACGGCGCTTCACCGCACTATCCCAACCGGCGCATTCCGATCGAATCGCTCGGCACTGACCCCGTGCGGTTGGCGGGGCTCCCGGTGAAGGGAAGGAAAAAGTACGCGGCGAGTTGGTTTGCCCACGCGGGCGAAGCGGACGAGCAAACGACCGTGACCGACCCCTCCGGCTACGTCGCCCCGCCGCTCGATGGCGTCTGGGCGAGCCCGCCCTACTTCCATAATGGCAGTGTGCCGACGCTCTGGCATGTCTTGCATCCCGCGCAGCGACCGACCGTCTGGCGGCGGACCGCCGAAGCGATCGACCCGGAGAAGGTCGGCTTCCAAATCACGGAGGTCGACCGCGTCCCCCTGACCGAACCCGACATCGCCGTCCGACGTCAGTATTTTGACACGCGAAAACGCGGCAAAAGCGCCGCCGGACATCTTTATCCCGACGCCTTAAGCGCGGCGGAAAAAGAGGCCGTGTTGGAATACTTAAAAACCTTATGAGCGACGCAGCGGGCGTTCCGCGACCGTCACCGAAAGCCTCCGCCGGCCGACCGTCTACTCGCCAGCGGGCGGTTGGAGTACAACGAAGGCTTCGACTGAAAAGCAAGTACCATCGGCGGAGGGTCCCCCCCGTCGATCTCTGTGAGGGAGTGACCCGATATGAAGGCAGAAACTCAGCTCTTAGCCGCCCGCGCGGGTGAGATCACCGCGGAAATGGAATTCGTCGCCAACCGCGAACAGTTGCCCGTCGAGACGATCCGCGATGAAGTGGCGGCCGGACGCATGGTGATCCCCGCCAACCGGGTCCACGCCGCCGGTCGGCTCGAACCGATGGCCATCGGGATCGCCGCGTCTTGCAAGATCAATGCCAACATTGGCAACAGCGCGGTCACCAGCAACGAAGGCGAAGAGGTCGAAAAGCTTCACACCGCCGTGCACTTTGGCGCCGACACGGTCATGGACCTCTCGACCGGCAAAGATATCGACGCCATCCGGGCGAAGATCATCGCAGCGAGCCCGGTGCCGATCGGGACCGTGCCGATCTACCAGATGCTGGAAGAACTGGGAGGCAACATCGAGGACATGCGGGCCCAGCATTTCCTCGACATGGTCGAGCACCAGGCCAAGCAGGGCGTCGATTACATGACCGTCCACGCCGGCGTCAAGCTGGAACACTTGCATCTCAGCATCAACCGCGTGACCGGGATCGTCAGCCGGGGTGGATCGCTGATCGCCAAATGGATGATGGCCCACAACAAGCAGAATCCGCTGTACGACGCCTTTGACGATCTGTGCGACATCCTGCGTCAGTACGATGTCACCTGGTCGCTTGGCGACGGCATGCGTCCCGGCTCGATCGCCGACGCCTCGGACGCCGCCCAGTTCGCCGAACTCGACGTGCTGGGCGAATTGACCCGCCGCGGGAAGGCCAATGGCACGCAGGTCATGGTCGAAGGTCCG
>CAYNVI010000465.1:0-4269 GCA_964400585.1 uncultured Pirellulaceae bacterium
GGGGGGGGGAAGGGGGCCGGCGGTGCCCGCCGCAGCCACTTCCCTTTTCATCATAGCGGTCGGTCAGCCGGCCGGTTGGCTGCCGGCGACACCGACCTCCCCTTCGCCGATCGTAGGGCGTTGCCGCCGAGCCCGCATCCGCAGGTTCAGGAACTCGACCAACAAGGAAAAGAACATCGCAAAGTACACGTAGCCTTTACTGATCGGCGTCCCGACCGCTTCGCTGACCAGGACCACGCCGATCAACAGCAGGAAGGAAAGCGCCAGCATTTTGACCGTCGGGTGCCGTTGCACAAAGGCACTGATCTGGTTCGCGAAGGCGATCATCACAGCGACCGAAATCACCACGGCGGTGATCATGATCGGGACATGCTTGGCCATCCCCACGGCGGTGATCACCGAGTCGAGCGAGAAGATCGCATCCATCAAGGCGATCCGGAAGAGGACGGCCCCCATCGTCACCCGCTGCGGCAAGTGCCCGCTTTCCCCTTCCGGATCCCCTTCCACCTTGTGATGGATCTCGCGAACCGCGGTGTACAGCAAGAACAGCCCTCCTCCTAGCAGGATCAGATCTCGGCCGCTCACCGCATTGATCTCGGGCTCCGCCGCAAACCATTCGGCCAGCCCTGCGACGGGGGTCCAAGCCGATAGTTCAAACAGCGCGGCCTCCAATCCCATCAGCCAACCGATCATCAGCAACAGGACGATCCGCATCCCCATCGCCAACAGCAGTCCCAGCCGGCGGGCCGCCGATTGCTTGGCTTCCGGTAACCGGCTGGTAATGATCGCGATAAAGACGATGTTATCGATCCCCAGCACGATCTCCATCATCGTCAGCGTCAGCAGCGCGATGGCCGACTCGACGGACCATAAGCCGGCGGAGGAGATTTCAACGGCGGAAGCAAACATCACGGACCTGGGCGAGAGGGGGAGGACGAAGGCAGAGGGCGGGGGCGACGTTATTCAAGCAGGGGGGCGGCCAGGCCGGCAATCCCCATCAACAGCAATAAACCCAAGGTGACCCGCCGGAGCCGTTCCCGTCCCAGCCACGTGCCGACCCGCAAGCCCGCCCGGGCGACAAGCCACAGCCACGGGATCAGCAGCGCCGCGCCGACCCCGGCGATCACGATCCGCTGACCAAAGAAATAGAACAACACCGCCAATGCCGGCACGATGCTGATCAGATACATCGTGAACAGGAAGCCACGCGTCTTCCGCGTTCCCCAGTCGTGCGCCTGCACCCAGAGAACCATCGCTGGCCCCCCCATCCCGACAAGCCCCTGCAGGAATCCCGAAAGCAGGAAAGCGAGCCAGGCCCAGACGGGATGCAGCGATTCGCGGGGACGGGGCTGAAAAATGATGATCGCCAGCGTGACCGCCAGGACCACGGCCCCCACGATCTGCCGCAGTCGGATCGGTTCCAGCGTCTCCAGATTGTGCAACATCGCGATCCCGACCGGCAACGCGAGCAGCCGCAACATCCCCGGAAACGCCACTTCACGGACGGTGATCTGGTCGCGAAACGACCAGACCCCGCTAATGTTTTGCGGGATCGTCGCGACCAGCAGGGCGGTCTGGGCTTCGGGAATCTGCTCGCCCGACCACAGCAAGGCGGGCACGATCAGCAGACCGGCCGCAAACCCGGCCGAGGCCTGCACGAAGATTCCCAGCGACAAGATCGCCGCGAGGATCGCTAGGGTTTCGGGGGAGGGCATGCCCTCAGCGTACGGAATCCCCATCGCCGACGGGATGGGGCGTTCTCCGTTAGAATGGTGCGCCGTCGTCGCTGCGGGTCCCCTCCAAGACGCAGCAGACGACCGCAACGGCCCCTCAACCTACCTCAACGGGAGACAGTGAGATGAAACGGTCCCTAGCGAACAGTTCCTGGCTACCCGCCCTCGCCTTCACCTTTTTCCTGCTGCACAGCACCGCCGGGGTTCCGCGGAGCAACGCCGCCGAGCAATCGCGTCCCAACGTGATCTACATCATGGCGGACGATCACGGCTATCAAGCGCTTTCTTGTTACGGCAGTCCCTTGATCGAGACCCCCAACCTCGACCGGATTGCCGACGAAGGGATGCGCTTCGATCGCGCCTTTGTGACCAACAGCATCTGCGGTCCCAGCCGGGCCGTGATGCTGACAGGCAAATACAGCCACATCAACGGCTTTCGCACCAACGGGGAACGCTTCAACGGCGCCCAGCCCCACCTCGGGAAATACCTTCAAGGAGCCGGCTACCAGACGTCGGTCGTCGGCAAATGGCATTTGAAAACGGAACCGACCGGCTTCGACGATTTTCATATCCTCAAAGGCCAAGGGCCGTACTACAATCCACCGATGTTGACCCCCGAGGGGACCGTCAAGCACACCGGCTATACCACCGACATCATCACCGATGAAACGCTCGAGTGGCTCGACGAGAAACGCCACAAGGACGAACCCTTCCTGCTGCTCTACCAACACAAGGCACCGCATCGCAACTGGATGCCCGGACCCGACCATCTGAATGACTTCGACGACGTCACGGTCCCCGAACCACTCACCCTGTTCGACGACTACGTCGGCCGTACCAGTCCGGCCCGCGATCAGAAGATGATGATCGCCAACGATCTGAACAACCGCGACCTGAAACTGACCGAGCCGCGGCGTTTGAACGAGCAGCAGGCGCGGTTGTGGAACAACGCCTACGGTCCCAAGAACGAAGCGTTCCGGGAAGCCAACCTTTCCGGCAAAGCCCTCGTCCGGTGGAAATACCAGCGGTACGTGAAAGACTACCTGCGATGCGTCAAAAGTGTCGACGAGAACGTCGGCCGCGTGCTCGATTACCTCGATGCCAATGGGCTGCGGGAAAATACGATCGTGATCTACACTTCCGACCAGGGCTGGTACCTCGGCGAGCACGGCTGGTTCGACAAACGGTGGATGTATGAAGAATCGTTCCGCACGCCCTTGATGGTTCGCTGGCCCGGAAAAATCGCGGCCGGAACGACCAGCGATCAGATGGTGATGAACCTCGACTTCGCCCCCACGATCCTCGATGCGGCAGGCGAAACCATCCCCCCCGACATGCAAGGCCAGTCGTTCTTGCCCGTCCTCCTGGGCGAACAGGAAGGGCCCTTCCGCGAGGCGGTCTATTACCACTACTACGAATTCCCCGGGGCCCACAGTGTGGCCAAGCACGACGGGGTCCGGACCGATCGGTACAAGCTGATCCACTTCTACGACGTCGGCACGTGGGAGCTGTTCGATCTGAAAAAGGATCCTCGAGAGATGCAAAGCGTCTACAACGATCCGACCTATGCGGAGATCCGCCAGGACTTGACCGCGCAGCTAGCCGCCTTGCGGAAGCAGTACAAGGTGGACTAAGCAATGAGCGGTCCGGCGAAGCATTCCCGCGCAACGCCGGACCGGCAACGAACGCGTTCCGCTGCTTCGTTGCAGCCCCTCCCCCTTGCCACGGATGAAACGCTGTCATGAAGACCCTGTTCCAGAATGCCCAGGTCGTGTTTCCCGACAAGGTTGCCGAAACCTCGGTCCTGGTCGACGGAGGAAAGATCGTCGCGGTCGACGCGACGCCCCAGACAGCGGCCGACACGGTCGTCGATGCGACCGGCCTGCATCTGCTGCCCGGCGTGATCGACGACCAGGTCCATTTCCGCGAGCCCGGTCTGACGCACAAGGAAGACTTGACGACGGCGTCCCACGCCTGCGCCGCGGGCGGGGTCACGACCTTCCTCGAAATGCCTAACACCAAACCGTCGGCCACCACGGTGGAGGGGGTGCGGGCCAAGGAACGTCTGGCCGCGGAGAAATCGCTGGTCAACTACGGCTTCTACATCGGAGCGACCGAAGCGAACCTCGCCGACCTGCAGGCGGCCGCGACAGCCAACCTGCCGGGGATCAAGATCTTCATCGGCAGCAGCACCGGCAACCTGCTGGTCGACGAGCAAGCGGCACTCGCGCGGATCTTTGCGGAAACCTCGCTGCCGATCTGCGCCCACTGCGAAGACGAGACCACCGTCCGCGCCAATGCCGCCCGTCTCGAAGGGACCTGCAATGTGGCCGACCATTCCCACATCCGGAATGTCGAGGCCGCCATGATCGCCACCCGGCGGGCCACCGAACTGGCCCGGCTTCATCAACACCGCTTCCACGTGCTGCATGTCTCCACCGCCGCGGAACTGGACCTGCTGCGCGCCCCCGCCCCCTACCTGACCGCCGAGGTCTGCCCCCATCCGCTGTTCTTCAATATCCACGACTACCCGCGG
>CAYNVI010000466.1:0-4250 GCA_964400585.1 uncultured Pirellulaceae bacterium
GCAGGCGTCGGCGAACGGATCTCCGCCCCTGGCCGCAAGGATGCGGCGCGTCGAACCTTGAGGACCGGAGGGCCAGGAAGGCACTTCGGACGAAGGCACGGAAGCGACCCCACGGGTCACGGATGCGACCCGTCGAAGGATTCACGGAATGGTTCCCTTCAGACCGGACGGCGGCTTCCTTGTTGAAGCGGCCGTCCGGTTTTTTTATTGCCCAGCCGCAGAATGTGCCGAACTGGACAAAGGGGGGCATTGGGGGTGCGTAAAGATCGTGACGCCGAGCGAGCCTCGGCTTCACCCCTCCCCCTAGCCCCCTCGGAAAACCCCCTCACCCTACCCCTCTCCCCGGCTGCGCGGGGCGAGAGGGAACGAAAGGAGCCGCTGCACGGCCAGTTGGCTGGTTTCCGGATAGGCTCTCAAAAAGGCTTCGCCTGATCAACGACGACGGGCAAACGGATCGGGCTACGGAAACGTTTTCATCAGCCGAGGGCGCGGCTCGGTCAGAAAACCGCCCCTCATCCTCTCCTTCTCCCCCGCGATCCGCTGGGCGGCGGGGGAGAAGGGACATCGCGGAGTCGCTACGCGACCCGTTTTTCAGTTTTCTAACAAAGCCTAAACCATGTCCTTGAGGGCTTTCAGCGGACGGATGGTCAGCTTCTTGCTGGCCGGCTTGGGGTTCAGCCAGATCTCTTCGCCGGTGGCCGGATTGCGGCCCTTCCGCTTCGGCTTGGCGGGCACGTCTTTGAGGGTGATTTTGCAGAGGCCCGGGATCGTGAACTGACCGGAACGCTTCAGCTCCTCGGCGATCTCGTCCGACAGCGCGTCGAAGACGGCGGCGACGTCTTTTTTGGGCAATTCGGTCGATTCGGCGAGGTTCGCCATGATCTGGGTCTTGGTGAGGGGCTTGGGAGCAGCTTTTGCCATGGATAAACCTTTCTTGCGGGACGGGTCGGACGAGTTGGAGCTGGGCGAGCGAGACGCTCGACGTGGCCATGATATAAAGGGTGTGCGGCCCAAGTTGCAACCCGCCGACCCTGAAATATCCAGGGTTTTTGACCCCTCGGGAGCTCCCCCGCGCGATCCTCGGCCGGCCGCGGCAACCACCGGCTTTGCGTAGATGCCCTGGTTCCCCCGAGCTGAGGCCCCCACCCGGAGTCCGGGCGGAGAACGCCGACGGGAAGATCTTTTCCGCTAAGCTGCACGGAAGCGGTCTTAAGGGCGCATGGCCTCCGTTGTGCCAATCCGTGGCGCGGCCACCCAAGGCCGCTGATTCGGAAGCGGAACGGCGCGAGCGGTCCGGTTTCGCGAAGAAAATCCCACAGAAATACCGGGCGGCTTGCGCCGCTCCGCTAACAAAAATGTGGAAATAGCGGGCGTCTTGCGCCGCTCCGCTAACAAAAATGGGCGGTTCCGAGGCCTACGAGCGGTCGCGGTCGGCGAGCAGCGAGACGAAGGCATCGATCGCGTCGCCGTCCACGCTTGGCGAGTCGCTCTCTTCGAGCAACGTTTCGGCCGTCGTCGGACGGTGGGTCTGGTCGGCGACATCGGCGTAGGCGGCATCGAGCGCCGCGGTCCGGCGGTTGGCCAGGCGGGCCAGATCGGCCGCGCTGCCTTGCCGTGTGCCTTGTCCCGCGTCTTCCCCTTCCCCCGGCATATTGACCGAGAGGGGGGCGAGTGGCGTGCCGCTGCTGGCGGCTTCGCCCTCGGGCTGAGTTGACGCAGCGGTACTGGAAATCCCGGGCGAATAGGTGACGACGTCGGGGGAGACATTGATCCGGACCAGTCGGACGCCCTCGACCTCTTCACGGAGATCGACCGCTTCGGTTTCATCGAGCGGAATGACCGCTTGCTGAAGCTGGTCGTTCGCGTCGGTGATTTCGAGTTCGAAAGCCGAACCATCGTCGTTCAGGCTCAGTCGCGGGTTGGACAGATCCTGGAGGTTTTTCGAGGGGGCTACCCAGACGCTTGATTGGCCGGTTTCGACTGCCGCCAGGATGGTCTGCGAGGGGGTCGTGATCAAGTAATCCCGGATCGAAACGTAGCGGGGGAGCAGCGGCCCCACTTTGGCGACCAGATCGTCGAGATTGCCGTCCTCGGCATTCGAATCGATGGAGAAGACCTGCGGGGCTTCGCCTCCGGCCAGGAAGGGCATGGCCGGGACTTCGATCTCGTAGTCGCCGGGGGCTAGGTCGGCAAACGTCAGCGTCCCGTCGCTCGAGGAGAAGCTGCCCGTCGTCTCGACGGTTTCCCCGAAATCGGTGGTGCCCCGAAGGATGACCCCGGGCAGTTGCCCCAGCGAGCCGACTTCCGGGCCGTCGAGGGACACGGTGAAGCTGCGGGGCACGTATTCGCGCACCTGGAGCGTGACTTCGCCAGTGGCAGTGGCGCCTGAGGCATCGGTGACCGTATAGGTGAAGGTGTCGGTGCCGGTGAAGGTGTCGCTGGGCGGGGTGTACCGCACCGATTCGCCATCGCTGGCAATCTGGGCGGTGCCGCCGGCCGACGTCGTGCCGAGCTCGGTGAAGGTAACCGCTTCATCGCCGTCGACGTTGGTCCCTAGATCGTCACCCGTCGCGACCGTGACCTCTGCGGCGCCGGTCAGCACCGTCTGGGTGATCGCGCCGGCCGGGGGCGGATCGTTGACCGGCGTGACGGTGAAGGTGACGTTCGCCGTCGCCTCCGCTCCTTCGGAATCGACGATTGTATAGCTGACGGTGTCGGTACCGAAGAAATCGGCCGCCGGGACGTAGAAGAGTTTGCTGCCGTCGTCGGAGAGTCGCACGGTGGCGCCATTGGCGGAGTTGCCGACTGAGCGGAGCGAAATCGTCTCGCCGCTGTCGCTAGTACTGTCGTTCGCGAGGACGTCATACTCGGCATCCGCGGCGGGATCATTCGCCGGATCGAAGGAATCCTCGGCGAGCGTGAACGCATCGTTGACCGCCGTCGGCGGCGCGTTGGTTTGACCAACCGCCACATTCACGGTGGCCGTGTTGGTCGTCGTGCCGTCGGACACGGTGTAGGTGAACGAATCGGTGCCGGTGAAACCGGCGGCCGGCGTGTAGCTGACCGAGGACCCATCGGTAGCGATCGAAACCGTGCCCCCGTTGGAGGTCGAACCGACGGCGGTGATCGTGAGCGTTTCGCCGCTGTCGGGGGCGTCGGTATCGTTGGCCAACAGATCGAGCGAGGTGGCCCCGCTGTCGGTGGCGACTTGGAACGTATCGTCGGCGGCGGTCGGCGGATCATTGACGCCGGTGACCGTGACATTGACGGTGGCCGTTTGCGTTGACCCGTTTTGGTCTTCCACGACGTAGGTAAAGCTGTCCACCCCGAAGAAGTCGGGGGCGGGCGTATACACGATTTCGCCGTTGGAAAGCGTGGCTTGGCCGTGGCTGGGCGTACCGACACTGACCAGGCTGAGCGTGGTGCCGGCCCCGGCGCTGGCCTGGTCGTTGGTCAGCACGTCGACCTCGTTTTCGGTGCTGTCTTCAGCGACCGTCAGGTTGTCATCGGTAGCCGAGTAGGGGGCGGCGATCGTCAGGGCGACCGCGCCGAAACCGATGCTGGCTTCGGGCACCGCATCATCACGGGAATAGAGCAGCAGGTCGGTCCCACTGCCTTCGGCCTGATCGCTTGTGAACGTCGCCTGGCCGACCGCCAGGGCTTGCATCCGGATCGTGGCGATCAACGCTTCGCTTGAATTGGTCGGCACGGTCGAAGAGCTGACGGCACCCAATTCATCGATCACGCCGGTCCCGATCGTACCGCTGGGGGCGGTGAAGCCATTGCTGTAGCTGATCGGGGCGTTGCCGACCGGTTCGACCAAGCTGCTGTCGAAAGCGACGTCGGCGAAGGCGGCGAAGACGCCCTGGGCCGAGATCCCGCGGGCATCCTTAGCCGAGAACGTCAGCAGGAATTCATCTCCGGCTTGTACCTCGTTCAGCGCGTTGCCGTTGAGGTCGGTCAGGCCGAGGCCGATTTCGGCGATCACCTCCTCGGCAACCGTCACGTCGAAGCTTTGAGCGCGGGTATTGCCCGCCGCGTCGGTCAGGGTCAGCGTGATCGTCTGGTCCCCGATCTGGTCGGTCGTCGGCGTCCAGGCGAGTTCTCCGGTCGACGGGTCGACGGTCACTCCGGCCGGACCGTTGGTCAGCGCATAGGTCAGCCCCGAGCCCTCTTCGGGATGTTCCAGATCAGCGGCGAACGGCGAGCCGGCATTGGCCCGCGTGGGGACGGGGGTGGTGACCGCGACG
>CAYNVI010000467.1:0-4242 GCA_964400585.1 uncultured Pirellulaceae bacterium
GGGGGGCGTCGGTCAGTTCGTCGATCACGCCTTGGCTCCGCTCTTGAGCGTTGAGCACTTCCATCAGACCGACGAACATCATCACCGAGCCTCCCCCCGGCATCGCTTCCTTGATCATCCGCCCGGCGGCTCGGCCCGCCATGTAGTTGCTCGTCCCGAGGTAGAACCGACGATCCGAGGCCGGCGCGTCACTGTCGTGGCAGATCACCGGCACGGCCGACGCTGCCTCGTTGATCATGCTGACCTGGTTGGCCGGATCGATCGGGCTGATCGCGATCCCGTCGAGGCCGCGGACCACATCGGTCTCCAGCAACCGTTTTTGCTCTTCAATCGTCGATTCACTAGGAGCCTGGTAGTCGACTTCGGCGGCAAAGTGGCGGGCGGCACGCTTGCATCCCTGTTCAGCCAGCAACCAAAATGGGTCGGGCCCATTGGTGATGAAGGCGACACTGACTTCCTGCTCGGGATCTCCGCCGGCGGCCATCGGCTCCAAAATCGGCCCCTCGCCGGCCATCATCGCCTCCACGTCGGCTTGGAACTGCTGCACATTATCCCGGCGGATTTCCTTGTAGGGGATGTAGATGCGACGACTCGGAGGAACCTCGACACTGCCTCCGCGAGCGATCGCGGCCAGAAACTCGACCGAATGGAATCCGAAGGCATAGGGTTGCTGGACGATCGTTCCGTGCACCCAGCCATCTTCGATCCCTTGCAGCGTGTCCGGATGCTCATCAAAGCCGACGACCGCGACGTCGCCAAGTTTGTCGGAAGACTGCAAAGCCGCTAAGACCATCGGGGCGTTGGCCGACCAAAGCCCGACCATGCAACCGATTTCCGGGTGTCGCACCAGCGTCGATTCGACATTGCTCTTGGCCCGCGAGTTATCGCCGCCATCGGTCAGGATGCCGAGGATCGTGTATTTCTCCCCTTCGATCGGAAACCGCGGGCCGGCGGCCGCCGGTTCCGAAGACCCTTCCCCGCCCTCCCCAGCCGGCGGGGAGGATCGGTTGCAGCCGAGGGAAAGAGCGAGCGCCAGCAAAACGGCCAGCACGGGGACCGAAAATCGAGAAAGAGCACGCATCGAGGATCGCCCTTTGGTGGTTCACAAGAAATAGAGGACCAGAACCGAGGCCTCCTCGCCGCGACGGTCCCCCTCCGAGCTCGGCGAAAACCGAGGCTGGACGGAAGAAGGGCGACCGTTCCGCTCTCAAAGGCCTGCTACGGCAAATCAGTGTACGCAAAAAATCCTGCCGTGACTGCCAGCCTGACTCACCCCCGCTCGCCACGGGCAATCGCTGGGGGACTTTAACGATTGGCCCGCCCATGTTGGCCCGCCGGGGACGAGGGGCCGATGATTCTTCTGGCTATGCGGTTTGCATCCATCCTGATATCAAAAAGGCGATGTATGAATCTGCGGGGTACCGTGGTCGGGTCGACGTCGAGACAGAGCGGGCAGGGAGGAGACGCTGGATTCTCCGAAAGCCCGCAGACCGTCGGGATTTGGCGGTTGATGGAACCGCTTCACAGCGGGCCTTGGACCGAACTCTTTACCGCCCAACCGGCCGACGCCGCCGGCAGCCCGCGTTGCGATTACGTCCTTAAAATCGCCCGGCATCGGCTCGAGGAACAGGCGGAAGGCGCCTTGCAGATCCGTGGTGAAATCGCTGCCGCCGCATCGATCCGCCATCCCAACGTGATGACGATCCTCGATCACTGCCTGCAAGCCGCCCGCCCCTACTTGGTGATGCCGCGGCTCGAGGCGGCGACATTGCAGCAGTTGCTTGACGAGCGCTTTGCCCAGCCCCTGCCCGTGGTCCTTTGGTGGGCTCGGCAGGCCGCCCAAGGAACGGTAGCGATTCACGCCGAAGGCTGGGTCCATCGAGACCTCAAGCCGGCCAACCTGATGGTCAGCCCCCAAGGGCACGTGACGATTCTCGATTTTGGCTTTGCCACCCAGGCCAACAACGTGGCCGACCCGATCTTTCGCGGGACCCCCCAGTTCGCGGCCCCAGAAGTCTTGCGCGGCGATACCCCCGCCAATCCGGCCGCCGATGTCTATGCCCTCGGCTGCCTGCTGAAACGGATGCTCACGATCTCGCAACAAGGAGCTCCTCTGCCCGAGGCCGTCGAGGCGTTGTTAGGCGACACGTTGGCCGAGCGTCCGCAGCAACGTCCCGCGGCGGCGAGCTTGGTCGACCGCCTGCTGAGGCTTGAGATCGAGACCCTGGGTCGGCACATCCGCCCCCAGACCCGGGCAGCCTAGCGCAGCCCCTTTTCTCGCTCCGGCGTGGCAGATTCGTTACCATGGTGGCGGTCCTCGGTTGGTCCTGCGCGATCGCCTTCCCGGCACGCCGCCAACCCCCTCTCCGCCCTGTGCCCCGCCTCCCGCGAGACTTGATCGTGCCGCAAGCCTATTTCCCAAGCCGTCGGTTCGGCTGGACCAGCTGGTTGGTCGGCTGGACGACCATCCTGTGGGTCGGCGGGACGACCCTCGGCTTCGCTGCCTCCCCCGCCGACCAGCCCGCCCGAGCGGTCGCTTGGCGAGCCGGCTTCTCGCGACTCGATATCACTCCCGAGGAACCGCTTCGCTTGGCCGGCTACGGCAGCCGCAACACGCCCAGCGAAGGTGTCGAAACCCCGTTGCATGTCCGCTGCATGGTGCTTCGTGCCGCGGACGAGCCAACGCCCACCGCGCTGTTGTTGTCGATCGATACGATCGGCCTGCCGGGCGACTTGACGAAACAGCTGGCCGCCACCATCGAAAAGCGATACCAGATCCCCCGGAAGCGGATCGCGGTCTGCAGCACCCACACCCACGCGGCGCCCGATCTGGTCAGTGAGCTGTCGAACATTTTTGCGGTCCCGCTCACGCCCGCCGAACGGGCCGCGGGCGAACGTTACCGAGCGGAGTTACTCCGCCAAGCGGTCCGCTCGGTGGGAGAGGCGCTCGCGGAGCAACAGCCGGTCGAACTGGCCTACGCCCGCGGCGAAGTCGCTTTCGCCGCCAACCGCCGGCTGCTCCGCGATGGCAAATGGGTCGGCTTTGGCGTACAGCCCGACGGCCCGGTCGATCATCGCGTTCCGACCCTGCGGATCGTCGATGCGGAAAACAAAGTGCGGGGGGTGGTCTTCAATTATGCCTGCCACTGCACGACGCTCGGCGGCGACTACAACCGCGTCAACGCCGAGTGGGCGGGGTATGCCTGCCGCAGTTTGGAAGCGGCCCACCCCGACTGTGTCGCCCTCTGCACGATCGGCTGCGGCGCCGATGCCAACCCGGAGCCACGCGGCACCCTGGAAGCCGCCAAGGTCCATGGTCGCACCCTGGCCGCCGAGGTCCAACGGGTGCTGCGGGGCGAGATGCAGCCGGTTACGGAACCGCTGGAAGTCCGCTTCGATTACGCCGCCCTGGCCTTCGAACTGCCGACCATCGACGACCTCCGCCGGCGTGCCGAAAGCTCCCACGCGCAAGAAGCCCGTCATGCCGAGCACTTCCTTGACGTCTACGAACGACACCGGCGTCTGCCCGCCAATTACCCGGTTCCGATCCAGTCGTGGCAGTTCGGCGACGATCTGACCATGCTGTTCCTCGGCGGTGAGGTCGTCGTCGACTACGCGCTGCGTTTGCAAGAGGTCTTCGACGATCCCGACCTGTGGGTCACCGCCTATGCGAACGACGTGTTGGGCTACATCGCGAGCGAACGGATGCGTGCCGAAGGAGGCTACGAATTTGATCGCTCCGGCATCTATTACAACCTGCCGGGCCCCTGGGCCGCGGGGACCGAAGCGAGGTTGATCGAACAGGTGGAAAAACTGGTCGCATCGAGCGGCCGTCCCGAACCCTTATCGGCGGTCGAGTCGCTGCAACGCTTTTCGCTCAGCGACCCCGAACTGGAAGTCGAACTGGTGGCCTCCGAACCCTTGGTCGTCGATCCCGTCAACCTGGCCTTCGATCCTGATGGACGGTTGTGGGTAGTAGAAATGGGCGATTACCCGCTAGGAGAAAAACAAGGTCGAATCAAGACGCTGGAAGACACCGACGACGACGGGCAATACGACCAGGCGACCGTCTTCCTCGAGGGACTCGCGTTCCCCACCGGTGTCCTCCCCTGGCGTGACGGGGTCCTGATCACCGCCGCCCCCGACATCCTCTTCGCCCGCGACCGCGACGGTGACGGCCGCGCCGACGAGGTACAGACCCGGTTCACGGGGTTTCGGCTCGCCAATCCCCAGCACCGGATC
>CAYNVI010000468.1:0-4235 GCA_964400585.1 uncultured Pirellulaceae bacterium
CAGGATTTCATCGACGTCGAAATCGTGATGCTGCCGCCCGACCAACGCGACATGACCGCCAACGAAGTGATCGCGCTGTGGCGGGATTCGATCGGAGACCTGCCGGGGGTCGATCAGGTGACCTTTGAAGCCGAAAGCGGACCGGGCGGCTATCGACAGGATATCAGCATCGACCTTAGCCACAGCGATATCGAGGTGCTGGAGAAGGCGTCGCAAGCCTTCGTGCAACGGGTCGAGCAATTCGAGAATACCCGCGACGTCAGCGATAACTACAACAAGGGAAAGACCCAGTACGATTTCCGGCTCCGCCCGAAAGGCAAAGCCCTGGGGTTGACCGATCAAGGACTGGGCGAGCAGCTGCGGGGCGCCTTCTTCGGGTCCTTGGCCCTCCGGCTGCTGCGGGGCACCAACGAGATCGAAGTCCGCGTGAAACTGCCCGAATCGCAGCGGGAGGCCATCCACCACCTCGAAGATTTGATCGTCCGCACGCCCGCGGGTCTGGAAGTCCCGCTGTTGGAAGTCGCCGACGTCGAAAAGAACGTCGCCTTCACCGGGATCAGCCGCCGCGACGGGCGTCGGATCGTCAATGTCTCGATGGACGTCGAGCCGAAACGGGCCGTCTCTCAGGTCATCGAAGCGTTACGGACGGAGGAACTGCCGCGGTTACGCGACGACTTTCCCGGAATCACCTGGACCTTCGAAGGGAGCGACGCGGAGATGCGTCGTGCCACCGCTTCGCTGTGGGGATCCTTCGGGCTCGCCTTGGCCGTCATCTATACACTGCTGGCAATCGCTTTCCGAGGCTATGTGCAGCCGCTGATCGTGCTGGTGGCGATTCCGTTTGGGATTGTCGGCGCCGTCATCGGCCATATCTTGTTGGGATACGATTTGTCGTTGGTCAGCCTGATGGGCGTGATCGCGCTGTCGGGCGTCGTGATCAACGATTCCTTGATCATGATCGACTATGCCAACCGCAATCGCGGTGACCTTTCGGCGATGGAAGCGATTTCGCAAGCGGGCGTCCGCCGTTTTCGCCCGATCCTGTTGACTACGCTGACGACTTTCGGGGGACTCATCCCGCTGATCTTTGAAACGTCGCTGCAGGCCCAGTACATCATTCCGATGGCGATCTCTCTGGGCTTCGGGATCCTCTTTGCCACCGCCATCATCCTGGTGCTGGTCCCCGCCTTGTACCTGATCCTGGAAGACCTTCAGCAACTGGTGCAAGGCAAACAGGCGTGATCCAGAAGCCTTATCTCTGCGACCCCTGCGGGGTCGTGGATTGTGTAGAGACCAATGCCGGGGGGGAGTGGAGTGTCTTTTTGCGAGGCAGGGCCCTCCCCTCGCTGTCGCTCGACCCTCCCAGGGGGAGGGTGTCTTTGTTTAGTTTGGCTTGTGTAGACACCAATGCGCTCCTAGGAGGGTCGAGCCTACGCCTCCTAAGCTTTGTGGTCGAGGACGATCCGGTACCGCGCTTTGCCGGCCCGCAGATGGTCCATCGCCTCGTTGACTTCGCTCATCGGAAAGTGCTCGGTCACCGGCGCAAGCTGATGCCGCGCGGAAAATTCCAGCATCGACGCGATGGTGGCGGGACTTCCAACCGGCGAGGCGGAGACGCTTCGCTGGGCGAAGAGGAGGCCGAAGAAGGTGACGTTCAAAGGCTCCTCGACCGCTCCCAGAAAATGGAGACGCCCCCGCGGCTGCAATGTGGCAACGTAGGCGGGCCAGTCGAGCGAAACATTGACGGTGGAGAGCAACAGGTCGAACTGACCGGCTGCCGCTTCGATCGCATCGGTATCGCGAGAATCGATGGTCCGATGGGCTCCCAGCTGCTTCGCTTCTTCCCGTTTGGCGTCGGTGGAAGTGAACGCCGTGACGTCACATCCCCAGGCGTGGGCGAACTGGAGGGCGAGATGCCCCAAGCCACCGATCCCGATCACCCCGACGTGCGCCGTCGGGGAAACACCGAACTGGAGGAGCGGATTGAAGACCGTGACGCCGCCGCAAAAGAGCGGTCCTGCCTCGCGCGGGCTGACGCCCGGCGGCAAGGAAACCACGCTGAGGGCCTGGGCGCGCACGAGGTCGGCAAACCCGCCGTGCCGACCGATGATCGTCGCTTCGGCTTGCGGGCACATGTTGTGATCGCCCCGCAGGCAGTGGGGGCAGGTCCCGTCGTAGCCGGCGTGCCAGCCCAAGCCGACCGTCTCGCCCAGCTGCAAGTGCTTGACCTGGTCACCGACCGCGGCGACCGTGCCGGTCACTTCATGCCCCGGTACCAGCGGGTACTCGCTCATCTCCCACTCGTCATCCAGCATGCTGAGATCGCTGTGGCAGATCCCGCAGTGCTGCACCCGGATGTCGACCTGATCAGGGCCGATCGGTCCTAGCTCGTATTCGAAGGGCAACAACTTGCCAGCAGGTTCATGAGCCGCGTAGGCGTGAACGGTCGTCATCTAGAAGCCTCCAAAGGGTCAGGGATCCAGCGCATCCAGACGGGCACGATCTGATCAGCCAAGCCGGCGCGATCCCGCGGCGCGGCACGCCGCTTGACGATGCCTGACAACGCCTCGCGGGCGGGGATCACTGCCCAACTGCCGCGGATTACTGTGCAAATCGAAGGCCAAGTCGTTCCGCCACCGCCGTGTCGCCACACGCTTCGGCGTAATGCCGCATTTGTTCGAGGACTTCGGGCGGAACCGACTGGACATCGGGCAGCTGGAGGATGGTTTCGCGGAGTCCCTTACCTTCCATCGACAAGGCGATCATCTGTTCGGCTTCCGGCAGACGTTGCTGCTTCCGCAAGACCGCCGCCAATTCGAACTGGGTCCGCCAGGCGTAGGGATGCAAGCTCAGGGCCTGGCGGTAGGCGGCTTCGGCTTGGGCGAGTTCACCGCGGGCCTGATGCAACCAACCCCTGTAGTGCCAGAAACGATTGTCATCGGCCGCCGACGCGGGGACGCGGCCGAGCAATTCCTGGACTCCCTGCACATCTCCTTGGGTGGCGTGCTGTTTGAGGAAGTAGACGAGCAGTTCGGGGTTGTCGGGATAGTCCGCGAAGCAGGCCCGCAGCCGCTGGTCGTGCTCCTGCGTTTTCCGGCGGTTGCTGTCGACTTCCTCGACCTCTTCCACCAGCGTCGTGGTCGGCGCCGTCGCCCCGACCGAATGGACGATTTGTGCGACCCGAAACGTTTCCTCATCGCTCCCCGATCGCAACCATTTCTCGTTCAGTTCGTAGGCGTTGGTGAACGTGAGCCAATTCGCTCCCAGCAGGTAGACATAGCTTTCGGGGAATTCACATCCCCGCCGAATCGCCTCGCGGGCAGCTTCCACCATCTTGGTCCGCTGGAGCGTGATCCCGTAGTAGAACAGCAGGCGGCGGTAGGCTTCGCCATACTGCGGATCGATCTGGATGGCGCGGCGGCAGGCAGCCTCGCCCGCCAGCGGTCGATTGAGCGGGCCGTAGTAGATCGTCGCCAATTCCAGGAGCACGCCCGGCGTCCGCGGATCATCGGGGGGCAGCTGCTCCAGGTATTCGGCGACCCGCTGCGAAGCCCCCAATTGTTCGGCGGCTTCGGCCGCCAGCAGCCAGGGCATGGCCGAGCGGGGGTCGGCCGAGGACCACTGGCGGGTAACCCGTTCCAGCTGCCGCCAATCGCCGGTCCGGCGTGCTTCGCTGGCATCCCAAGCGAATTTTCGCAGCCGATACACATGGTACGAGCGGAAGGCAAACCAGGCCGACAGCAGCAGCAGCGTGCCCACGATCAGTTTGGTGCGCAGCCGATACGGCTTTCGCGCCGGCGGATCGGCCGACGTTTGGGAGGCTGGCGAGGCCGCCTGTCCCCCGGCGGCGGAGGCGGAGGCTCGAGACCTCGCGGGCGGCTTTTTCTTTTTTGCCTGAGGCATTTCGCAGGTGCGGGACCGATGCGGAGAGAGCTCGCCCGCGCGGCGGGGAACCTCGATACCGAAGCGCGCCCCGTCGATCCGTCGGCTGACGCTGCCGGGGCGGGACAAGTGGAAGCAACCTCATTAGTGTACGCTGAGGGGTGTGATGGGCTCAAGCGACGCCGGCAGCGGCGTCGCCGCTTTTGGACTGGGGAAACGTCAAACATGTCGCGGCGACAGGCTTCCTGCGGCTCGGTGAGCCTTCGATCGAGGCGGGCTCGTACGCCCTGGCGAAGCGCGTCCGCCGGCAGCGTGCTGCTGATGACCGGCAAGCGCAAGTGCACGGACCTGGG
>CAYNVI010000469.1:0-4235 GCA_964400585.1 uncultured Pirellulaceae bacterium
GGGGCGAGGGGCGAGGGGCGAGGGGCGAGGGGCGAGGAGTTCGCGACGCGAGGCCCCAACAGTTCGACACCCCCCCTGGGAGGGTCGAGCCTAAGCGAGGGGAGGGCCGGCGGAGCCTAAGACGGACTCGCCCGGCCACCCGGTCCTTGCTGCCTGCTGGTTTTCCTTCCCGCTCCGCCGAAGAAGGAAAGGTGGGGGAGGGAGACTGGCCCTTTGCCCCCGTCACCCGTCAGCGCCTCCAACAGCCCTACCCTCGCTGTCGCTCGACGCGCGCAGGAGTGAAGAGCGTCTGTGCTACGTCTGGATTGGGTAGACACCAAAGCCCGGCGGGAGGGCGCCTTACCGCGTTCGAACGCTACCCCCGCCTCGGGGCGTGGGTTCGTTGAACTTTGGCATTGTCTTCGCTATCCTACGACAGGCGTGCGGAGTGCCGATCGCCGCTTTTGCCGCGATAGTGCTTCCCTCGACCCCCTTCCTGTATTTTCTATCGAATTCCTGGAGCTTTGCGTCCTATGAACAAACCGCACGAGTCCGCTTCTCCGTCCCACGGTTCGCCGTCGCGCCGCGCCTTTTTGAAAGGGTCCAGCATGCTGCTTGCCGGGGGCGCCGTGGCGAACAACTTGAGCGTTGCCCGCGGAGCCAATGCGTTTGGGTCCGACACGATCAAGATCGGGCTGGTCGGTTGCGGCGGTCGGGGCCGAGGAGCGACCATCCAGGCGCTGAATACCGACGGCGGCGAAGTCAAATTGGTCGCGATGGCCGACGCCTTCGATGCGAACCTCAAGCAAGCTTTGGGAACGATCAGCCGTCAGCATCCGAAGAAGGTCGAAGTCGATGAAGAGCACCAGTTCGTCGGACTCGACGCCTACAAGAAGGTGATGGAAAGCGACTGCGACGTGGTGATTCTGGCCACCCCTCCCGGCTTCCGTCCGCTGCACTTCGACACGGCGATCAACGCCGGCAAGCACGTCTTCATGGAAAAGCCGGTCGCCACCGATCCGGCCGGCGTCCGCCGCGTGTTGGAAGTCGCCAAATTGGCCAAGCAGAAGAACCTGGCCGTGCAAGTCGGTCTGCAGCGTCACCACGAATTCCGTTATCGCGAAGTGGTCGACAAGATTCACAACGGCGCGATCGGCGACGTCATCTTGTCGCGAGCCTACTGGAACGGCGGCGGCGTCTGGATTCGGCCCCGCAAGGACGAGCAAACCGAACTCGAGTACCAGATCAATAACTGGTACTACTTCAACTGGCTCTGCGGGGACCACATCAACGAACAGCACATTCACAACCTCGATGTGATCAACTGGGTGATGCAAGGCTTCCCGGTCGAAGCCCAGGGCCAGGGCGGGCGAGAAGTCCGCACCGGACCCGATACCGGACAGATCTTCGACCACCACATGGTCGAGTTCACCTATGACGGGGCGCACAAGCCGAAGATGCTGAGCCAATGCCGGCACATCAAGGGTTGCTGGAATAGCGTCAGCGAACACGTGCACGGGTCGAAAGGCTTCGCCGATGTGTCGGGGGCGAAGATCTACGACCAGAAAGGCAACATGGTCTGGCAAAGCGACAAGAAAGAGGTCAGCGGCAAAGGTTGGCAGCAGGAGCACATCGACCTGTTCGCCGCCCTCCGCGCTGGCGAGGTCCCCAACGAAGCCGAATATGGCGCGAAGAGCACCATGACGGCGATCCTGGGACGGATGGCGACCTACAGCGGCAAGACCGTCAAGTGGGATGACGCGATCAACGCCGACTTGGCCCTGGCCGACTTCGATTCGCTCACCAGTTTCGATCAACAAGCTCCGGTGCAACCGAACGCGGACGGATCGTACCCGGCTCCCGTGCCGGGCCAGACGAAGCCTTACCAGGCGTAACCCTCCGCGAAAGCGGTCGCCCTCGCCGCGAAGCAGCACGCTTCGCGGCGTTTTTTGTGCGAAGATGAAAAGGGACGGGGGTTGAATGACGGAATCAATACCCGTCCCCTTTTTTTCTGTTTTTGCTCCGCTTTAAGAAAGCAGCCCGTTGTTGCCTGTGCAGTCCAACGTTTGGTTTCGCCTGCTGATCTGTGGAGGGATCGGCTTCGCCACGGCGACGGCCGTGGCCGCCGCGGAAGGGCCGACCGCCCCCACCGTTTTCCAGGCCGAAATCCGTCCGATCTTGCAGCAGCACTGCTTGGAATGTCATGGCGGCCAGGACGAGGCCGCCGGCGATGTCGACCTGGCAGCGCTGAACACGCCGGACGAGATCGATGCGCAATACGGCGTCTGGGAGACGGCTCTCCGCTTGGTCGACGAAGGGGCGATGCCTCCGGAAGATCGTCCCCGGTTATCGGCCGCCGAGCAAGAGACGCTGCAGCGTTGGTACGACGATCGATTCGTCCGCTCGGTCGAAGCCCACCCGGGCTTCTTTCGGCCTCGTCGTTTATCGGCGCATGAGTACCGCAACACGCTGCGGTCGCTGTTCGGATTCGATCTGAAGGTCGCGATCATCGAAGCCGAACAGACGGTCGCCGAAACGTCGCTGGTGATGAAGCTGCTGCCGCTTGATCCGCCCGGCCCGAGCGGTTTCAAGAACGATACCTCGACCAATCCGCTGACGAGCAACGCCTGGGACCAGTACGTCTACCTGATCGATACGGCGATCCAGAAGCTGTTTCAGCCGGCGCAGCGTGCCCAGCTGGAAGCCTATACTGGTGCGATCACCGGCGACCACATGACCGTCGCCCAGGGCGAACAACTGATCCGCAAGATCGCCCGCCGTGCCTTCCGCCGGCCGGTACGGGACGAGCGTCTGACGGATTCGCTGGCAGCCCTGCAGGGCAAGCAAGGGCCCGCCTTGGAAGCTGCGGTTCAACAAGAGCTGACGGTGCTGCTGATGTCCCCAAGTTTCCTTTACCGGGGACTGTTGATCGATCTCCCGCAAGGTGCGGTAACGCGTGTGGACGATCATGAACTGGCCGAACGACTCAGCTATTTCCTGTGGGCGGACATGCCCGACACGCGACTGATGGAACTGGCCGCAGCGGGTCGTTTGAGCGATCCGGAGGTCTACGCCGCCGAGATCGAACGGTTGTTGACGTCGCCCCGGGCACGCAACCTGGCGAGCGACTTTGCCACGCAGTGGCTTTCCCTGGACCAGATCACGAAGGTTTCGAACAACCCGCCGGTGGCGCACGCCTTGAGGCAGCAGCCGATCGACTTCATCCATTACTTGTTCGCGGAAGATCGCCCCTTGATCGAGCTGATCGATTCGCGGACGACCTTTGCCAATCACCACACCGCCAAGTTTTACCCCCGCGATCGCAAGCAGTTGGCCCGTTATCGCAAGCAGAAAGGGATCGAGGTCGAAGCCGTTCCCAATCAACGGCTGACGCTGGAGCACGTGCAGCAGCGGGGCGGGTTATTGACCATGCCAGGCGTGTTGGCGATGAATCGTGGCCCGGTATTGCGAGGGACTTGGATGCTGGAACGGATCCTGGGGCGACACCTCCCCGACCCACCTGCCGACGTCGGGCAAGTGCCCAGCAGCCCGCCGGGGGAAAACCTCACTTTTCGGGAACGGTTTGAACAGCATCGCAGCAAACCCAGCTGTGCGGTCTGCCACGACCAGATCGATCCGCTCGGCTTTGCCATGCAGGCCTACGACGCGGAGGGCAAATTCATCGGCGATTCGAACAAAGGGAAAAGGCTCGACACCGCCGGACGCCTGCCTTCGGGCGAGGCCTTCGACGATTATCAAGGTTTGAAAACGATCCTGGTCACTTCCCAGCGGAAACCGGTGATCCGCAACATCGTCCGCCGCACGCTCGCGTTCGCGCTCTGCCGCAAACTGGAACGAGGCGATGCGCCGGCGGTCAACCGGATCGTCGAAACGTTGGATGCCGAGGAGGGCTCGTTCCAACAGCTGGTCCATCTGATCGCCACCAGCCTTCCCTTCACGCATACCGTCCTACCTGTGGAAGGTTCCGCCAAGTCGCTGCCGGCGAACGCCCACGACAGCGCCGCGTTGGCGACGGTCTCGTCGGCAACGGATGCGGAAGTCTCCCACGACCGCCGATCAACGACCACCACCCCGAAACGCTGAATTCGAGGAATTTCATGTCTTGGACCATCGACCGCCGACGATTCCTCCGCAGCGCTGCCGGGCCATTGTTGCCGCTGCCTTTCCTGAACTTGATGGAACGCAAGGCATCGGGAGCCGCCGCCGATCCGCCGCCGGTGCGGTTCATGACGTTG
>CAYNVI010000470.1:0-4227 GCA_964400585.1 uncultured Pirellulaceae bacterium
GCCCAGCATCTGGGCGTCACCCGCGCCGCCCCGCCCGACGCCTCGGTGGCCGAGACGAACCTGCTGTATGACTTATTGGCCATCCAGTTCAGCATCGCCGGCTCGCGGATGAACTTGACCGGCGTCTGCCACCAGCAGCGGGGTTACGAATCGTTGGAAGCGGGCGTGATCCTCGCCAGCGGCGGCTTTCCGCAGCTTTACCGGCCTCGCAAGACGCCGCTGCAGGCTACGGCCCTGGCCGCAGCCCTCGCTCCCAAACATGCGGTTGCCGTGCCGTTATCGCTGCAGACGGCTTCCTTGCATCGGTGGTTGATGCCGCCCGCCAAACCGCTGCCCGAGGGGGTCGCCCCGGCGGCCCCTCGGATCAGCCTGCGTGATTCCGGCCTGCGGTAGCCGCGTGCTGCGAAAAGGGGTCAGGAAGCCTGCCGCGTCCGCGGCCAGTACAACCAGCCGGCCACGATCAATGCCAACTGGCTGACGACAAAGATGCTCAGCCACATCAGCGTCCCGCTGGTGAATCCGTAGCTGTGCAGGCCGATCCCCAATTGATTGGTCCCGAACCAGCTCCAGGCGGTCACGATGTTGCCGCCGATCGCGAGCATCGCGAAGCCGCGCGGCCCGACCATCTTGTCCCAGCGAGCATGCAACATCAGGGCGTTCCAGATCACGATCAGCAAGGCCCCGTTCTCTTTCGGGTCCCAGCCCCAGAAACGGCCCCAGCTGTCATCCGCCCACAGCCCGCCCAGGACCGTCCCGACAAAGCTGAAGAGGATCGCGAAACAGGTCACGCCGTAGATCATCCGGTAAAGCTCGGACTGCATCCCTTCGCGAGCCCGCGCCCAACCGGCAACCAAATAACAGATTCCCAGGACGCCTGCCGCAAAGGTGGCGGAGTAGCCGAGCGTCACCGAGATCACGTGGGTGCCGAGCCAGAACTGGGTGTCGAGCACCGCCTGCAAGACGGGCATCGTGTCACCGGTGTTCAAGCCGTAAGCGACCAGCAGCGTCGCCGCCCCGGAACCGGCCGCCAACACGTTTCCAATCCCGCGCCCTCCCAGGCGTTCGATAAACAATCCGTACAGCACACACGCCCAACCGATAAAGACGGCCGAAGAATAGAGGTTGATCACCGGCGGACGCTGGGTGATCGCAATCCGCAGGATGATGACCGCGGTGTGCAGGACCAGGGCGAAGATCAACAGCATCCAGGTGCCGTACCGCAGTTGCGGCAGGTCGACCAACAAGCAGATCAACCCGAGCAGCAAGGCGGTCAGGTAGAGCATCATCGCCGTCCCGGTGGGCCATTGCGACTTCATCCAGCGCTCCAGCCCGACCATCGCCGGTCGGTAATCGGGTGGCTGCCGCTCGGCCACCTCGGCCAAGTGGGTATCGACGGCCTTGTTGAAGCCGGAGACATCGTGGTCGCTGTAGGCGCGAATCATTTCCCCGAAGGTCACCATCGGCGGGGGACTGCCGGAATCCTGGGCCTGCGCGATCGTGGCATTAAAAAAGGAGGAGGCGAACGGTTCCCAACGCACTTGGCCGACCGTTGCGCTCTGGTCCTCCCCGAGCGCCGGAGGCACCATCCCCGGCGCCTCGGCGTTCTCCACCGCTCGCATCCGGCTTTGCAATTCGCGGAAGGCGACCGCTTGCTTGGTCGCTTCGTCCGTGCCGGGCGGGAAGAGCTCATCCGGTAGTTGGCGAGGCGTCGGCCACCGCAAGGCGTTGGCGGTCACGTCGATCAAGAAGAGACGACGCGACAGTTCCATCACCTTGCGTTCCTTGAACGACAGTTCGGCTTCGTCCTTCTCCGAGGCGGTTTCGGTGATCTGCCGCAACCGCGCGTTCGCTTCTTGGATTTCGTTCAGAGTATAAAGCTTCGATTCGCGACGCTGCAGCCCCAGTTCGCCGAGGACTTCCCCCGCATCGATGCGGACCATTTCCAGGTCGAACATCTCGGGAGAGTCGTTGGCCAGTTCCATGATCCACTGCATGGCCGACAGTTTTTCGCCCCGCGCGTCTTCCAACTCCGAGGCGCTGAGGCGTTCCTTCCCCATGGCCCGGGCGATCAAATCCTGCGGCGCATTTTCCAGCGGCAGGCTTTCCTTCTTGCTGATCGCTTTGAGCGTCTGGCGGGCATAGGCATCCAGCGGCATCAACCGGCCGCCGTACTGGACCGGGATCGTACCGGCCTCGTAGAAGTCGAAGTGCTTGTCGCGACCTTCCGGCCGCATCCCATCCATCACCGCGGCCCAAGGGACCAGCGACATCAGGGTGGCGACGATCACCACCGCCAAGGGAAGCGAGAGCAAGCCATAGCGGATCCCGGGTTGGCCGGTCCGTTTCTTGCGTTCGCGTTCCCGCCGTCCCAAGTACCGCTGCAGCGTTCCCGAGAAATGGAACAGCATCCCCAAAGCCGTGATCGAGCAAGCGAGGTAGGGGATCAGCCAACCCGAATTCCGCACGACCTGCAGGCCGGTCATCTCTTTGCCACCGGGCAGCTTGGTGTAGTCCGACTGGTAGAACGTCTCGCCGCGATAACGCAGCGGGTTGTTCATCCAGATCCGTTCCTGCCGGTCTTCGCCCGTTTCGGTATCGACCAGGCGGATCACCGAGGCGTAGTCGCGAGGCGTGCTGGACCCGCTGTAGTTCAACCGCGTGACATCTTTCAGCTTGACCCAGTAGGGCTTGGAGACGCGATGGAACCGCAATCCCAGCCGATACGTCTGGTCGCCGGCGGTGACCTCGTCCAGCGTCGCCTCCTGCGTCCCGGCGAACAGCGCCGTCGCATCGTTGATGTACTGGCTGACCAGATGGGTGCCGAGCGACTCGCCCGTTTCTTTGTCGAGCAGTTCAATGTAGCCCGAAGCGATGTTGACTTCGCTGGTGGTGCCCCCCTTCGGCGGCAGCGGCTTGACCATGTAGTCGAGCCCGATCCCGGTGGTTGCCAGGTTCTCGCCCGTCGGTTCGATCAGGTCCGAGTTCGGAAAATAGGCGAGCACGCGAAGGTCAAAGGGCAGGCGGGGATCGCCGAGCGTCTCGTCTTCGCCGGCGATCGCGGTCAATCGTGAGGCGGGAATCGCCGTGACCGTCTGCTTGCCGTCGGCATCGGTTTGCAGGAAAGCGAGTTCGATTTTGTCCTGGTTGATCAACGTGTTGGCGGACTGGCCTTCGACCAGCGTCAAACGCTGTTCCAGCTGCCGGTCTCCGTAGGCGAACTGGCCGATCATCAGCAAGGCGACGCCGAAGTGCAGCAAGACATTGCCCCCCTGTTTGCCGAAGATCAACCCGCAACCGGCCATCAAGATGGCGGCGACCCCCAGCCCTTTCATCAATTGCCACAGGATCCGCAGTCCCGGTTCGCCGAGCGTGGCCACGCCGGTCAGCATCAAAATCAGCAAGATCCCGCCCGCGATCGAACCGACGATTCCGGCGATCCGCCAGCCTTTCGTGGAAGCGGTGATCGTCTTGCCGACCAAAAAGACCCAGGCGGCGCCCAGGGCACCACAGAATCCGGTCCACAAAGCTTGGTAGGAAAAGGGAGGCTGCCCCTGCAAGCCTTCGCTGCTGCTGCTGGCAAAGATCACCAGCAACATCAAGGCAAAGCCCAACAAGAGCAAGGCGATCCCGCCGACCAGCCTGCCGCCGCGGGCGCGGGCGTGGAAGCGGGTGACCTTGGCAGCCACCAGGTTGATCAACAGCAGCGTGCCGACCAATGCCCCGCCCGGAAAGGGAATCCACCAGGACCAGGGATCGTGCGCAAAGAAAGCCTGCGGCACAAAGTCTTCAAAGTGCAGCTGGGCGATCCAGGAGGTGAAATAACGCTGCTTCACCTGCAGCATGTTCAGCGATTCCTGGGCCACCGTCCCCGCCATCACCAGGACGAGCGAGAAGGCAAACAGGGTGACCGTCAGCTTGAGCGAACCCAGATACTGCAGAACCAGCATCAGCGGGGCGTCGGACAAGCGATCCTTGAACGCATCGCGCGGGTCGCGTTGTCCCTCGGCTTGTCCCCAATCGATCGTCGCCATTTCGTTCTCCAGTTAGCGGGCCCGTGCCGCGGATGACGTGTGCTAAAGCTTAAGCGAAGCGAGAAACTGCCCGAACGCTTCGGCTTGTTCGCGAACCGTCGCGGCCGGTCCGCTCATTTTGATGAACAGTTGGGGCGTGTCTGGGGAGGCGCTCTCCACGACGACCACATCGATCGCCCGCGGCTGATCCCCCGGC
>CAYNVI010000471.1:0-4222 GCA_964400585.1 uncultured Pirellulaceae bacterium
GCCGAACGCCCGCCGCGTCGACAGGTTGTGGTTCGCCACCGCGCGATGGGGAACGTGGGGCGGGATCAGGAACAAGGAACCCGCTTCCACGACCCGGGTTTCCTCGCCGATCGTCAACTGCAGCCTCCCGCGGAGCAGGATCCCGCCCTGCTCGTGCGGGTGATTGTGCAGCGGTACTTCGGCCCCGCTTTCCATCTCCAGGTAGGAGAGCATCAAGTGCTCCCCGTGGGGCGTCCGCATCCGACAACCCGCCACCGGTTCGATGACCGGTTGTTGCTCCAAATCAATGAACCCCATCGGCAACTCCTTCGGAAGCGGCATCGGCGGCTTTGGGGGACGCGAGGGCCGCTTGCCAAGCGGTTTTGCCTCCGACCACCGGCAACTCCAGCGAGGTCGCGGCCAGATCGACCGTCAAGGCGGTTCCCGGATCGGGCCAGAGCGTGAAGTCACGATCGCTGGAAAAGATCATCAAGCCGATTTGCTGGCCGGCAGGAATGACTTGATCGTCGGGCTGCAGGTCAAACGCCAATTCGTAGAAGCGGCCCGGCTCCAGCGGTTCACTTTCGGTCAGCGAACGGTAGTTCTGCGGGTCGGCCCAGCCGCGGGTGATGATGTTGTCGGTGATCTTGACCTTGTCGCCCTCCTCCCACGGGAGCGCGACCACCCAGACCGAAAGGTTGGCGGCCGGGGCGCTACTCGCCAGCTTGATCCGCATCCGTGGCGTCCCCGACAGATGAATCGCTTGGCTCAATTTCGGAGTGACGTAGAGCAGCCGATGCTCGGTCCACTCGGCTTCCGCCAGCGCCGCCCCGCTGAAGGAAAAGTTATCGACCAGCGTTTCGGTTCCTTGGTCGGCAGGAACCGGCAACTGCAGTTCGCCCCGCTGCGGCGCACCGGCCCCGAGATGGAACCGCAGCGGCTGAGCCTCCGGATGCGGGTAGTCCGCATAGGAGGTCGGCTGGGAGCGTTCGTCATCCTCCCGCACGATCCAGGCCCGCGGATCGTCTTCGACCCCGTTCTCCACCCCGTGCAGGTATCGCGTGAACCAGCGATTCATCTGCCGCATCGGAGGGGGCCCGCCATGTCCTCCCTGATGGAAGAAGACCTGCGCCGGCACGCCTTTGGCCTGCAACGCTTCGTAGATCCTCACGCTGTGTTCGGGGACGACGTTCCAGTCGTTGAAGGCATGGGCCATCAGGACGGCCGCCCGCAACGGTTCGAGCTGATTCAAATAGTCACGGCCCGCCCAGAAGTCGTTGTAATCGCCGCTGACCCGGTCAAAGCCTTCTGCCATCCGTTGATCGCGGACGGTTTCGTTGCAGTACTCGCAGCGCTCCGGGTTGCCGCTATGGATGAAGTCATAGAGGACATCGATATCCTCGCCCAGATAGCCGTAGGGATGGCGGACCAGGCCGTTCGAACGGTAGTAGTGGTAGTACGAGGTGTTGGGAGCGATCGGGATGATCGCTTCCAAGCCTGCGACCCCGGTCGTCGCCGCGGCCAGCGGAAGCGTTCCGTTGTAAGAGGTCCCGGTCATTCCGACCTTCCCCGTGCACCACTCGGCCTCGACCGGTTCGTCCCCGTCGGGGGTCGTGTATCCCGGAGCCCGACCGCACAACCAGTCGATGACCGCTTTGGGGGCGAGCGATTCATTTTCGCCGCCGACGGTCGGACAGCCTTGCGAGAGGCCGGTGCCGGGAGAGGAGGAATGCACCACGATGTAGCCGCGCGGCACCCACTCTTTTAAGTGGGACTTGGAGATGATCGGGCGGCGTCCTTTCCGTTCCGGTTCGGGGAAGTGCTGGCGTTCCGGCGGCTCCTCGCCGACTTCGTGCCGTACATCCCAGAAGAAAGCCTTGTCGTTCGGCCCGGTCCCCGCAAAGTAGGGGCTGGTGACGTAGACCACGGGAAGCTTCAGGCCTTCGCTTTCGGTCTGCCGCGGCCGCGTGACGCTGACGTGCATCCGATCGCGTTTGCCATCGTCGTCGGAATCGAATTCGGTCTCGACCCAAAGGTCGTGCCGGATCCAATAGTCGGGATCTTTGAAGCCGGGGACCACCTGGGCCTCGCCATCTTCGAAGACGGGTACGGCAGCGGATTCTTCGGCACAGGCGACTGCCGCGCCACCCGCGAAAGTGACCAGGACCAGGATCGCGGCTCGACCGGTTTCGACAATACGCTGTTGCATGCTTGGTGTTTCTCGGTGGAGGAAGCTCGTCCGCGCGTTGGATAGAGCTCGCGCGCGGTGGACGGTTCGCGTGTGGGCTCGCCAGTACGGGGCCCGGAAAAGCTGCCGCTGTCTCGGCACCATTTTTAGTGAGGGTGACCCGCGAAAACCTCGTGATCCTTCGCGCCGGCAGCGTGCACGAAGGCGATCAAATCGAGGATCTCCTCACGGGACAATTTGTCCAGCAGACCTTGGGGCATCAGCGAGACCGGCGATTTCTTCCGCGCGACGATCGCGGCCTGTTCGATCACGGTCGGCTTGTCCTTGGCCAGCGGATTGATCACGACTTGCAGTTCCTGGTCATTCTCCGCGACGATCATCCCGGTGATGATCCGCCCATCATCCAACACGATGATGTTCGACTGGTACTTCTCTTCGATCTCCTTCGATGGTTCCAGGATCGCCTGCAAGATCGCCTTGGGGGTGCGTTTCTTGTCTTCCAGTTTGGCCAGGTCGGGACCGAAGACGCTCCCTTCGCCGGCCAACTGATGGCAGCCGACACAACTGGCCACTTTGAACAATTCTTTCCCGACTTCCCAGGAACGTCCCGCGGGCAGTGGTTGGACTTCGCCAGCCAAATTTTCGAACTTCCACTGCCGCGTGCGGGTATTCATCTTCAGCAGTTCATCGCGGATCGGCAGTTGGGCTGCGGCCAGGTACTCCGCAGGGTTGGCTTGATAAGCGGGCAAGTCTTCGACGACATACAAGGCGCCGTACATCCGCCGCCAGTGTCCGGGGTAGGTGCAGACGTAGGGATAGACGCCCGGCTCGCTGGGCACCTGGAAGCTGATCGCCTGGCTTTCCCCCGGTTGCAACAACTTGCTGCTGACCAGGATCTTGTCGGAGGGAGGGATGAAGCCACGCTCCATCGCATCCGGGTCACGGCCGGTTTCCTCAGCCAATTCGCCGACCTCTTGCAGGGCCCCGGGCAAAACCACCGCCAAGTTGTGCGGCATCGCGTCGGTGTTGCTGAAGCGGAATTCGACCGGCTTACCCGCTTGGACGAAGATCTCTTCCTTATCGAAGATCATCCGGTGGGAAACGGTCCCGATCGCGATCACGCGAACGTCCAGATTCTGCAGTCGATCGTGGACGGACCGAGCGACGTCGGCTGGCAGTTTGGACGCTAACGCCTTGGCGAGCTCCCGCGCCGCTCCCGCGGCCTCGCCCGTCCGGTACCGCGCCGGCATGCCGCTCAAGTAGCCGATCAGGTTGTCGACCAAGGGACGCAGGTCCTCGGCGGGCCAGGCCTTCTCTGGAATCGATCGCATCGCCGCGATCGCCGCCGGCCGATTCTTCCCTTGGGCCACCAGGGCAGCCAAGGCGTTGAACGTTTCGGTCTCGTGGCCCGGAATCGATGCCAAGGCCCGAATCGCTACATCATGCAGCGTTTCGGGTCCTGCGAGCGAAAGGTTCTCGGCCGGGATCGGCTGCTTCGCAAAACCGGGACCCCGCCAGCTGACGCGTAAGCCATCGCCCCCCCCGTTGTCGAAGTAGGTCACGACCAGGGCATGCGATCCGGAGGACAGGTCGACCGACTGGCTTTTCTCCGACATCCCATGCAGGCCATCGTGATCGATCAATAATTCGCCGTCGAGGTAGATCCGCGAACCATCATCCGAAGTGATCGAGAACGTGTACTTGCCCGCTTCCGGCACAAACAGATTGCCGCGGAATCGTAAGGCAAAGCGATCTTTTTTCTCGCGCTGGGGGACGTCCATTTCGATCCGCGGCACCACCCCGGTCGCTTGCGGTTCCATCGCGTCGAGCGTCTCCATCGCCACGTCTTTGCCGCTGGGAAAGAAGTACTCGACGGCGATCCCCGGTTCCTGCAGGAGGGCGGCTTTCCGTTCCGCCTGCAGGTTGGCCGGCAGCGCCGCGATCAGGGGACGCACTTTTTCGAACAGTTGCCCCCGCACGCGACGGTCGACCGTGGGGACGGCGTCGAGGAAGTCGCGGAGGTTCTGTTTGTTGCGGGAGGCCGCCAGGAAGGCG
>CAYNVI010000472.1:0-4216 GCA_964400585.1 uncultured Pirellulaceae bacterium
GGGTGCAGGCGGATGCGGACCTGGCCTCCTTCGCCCCCCAGCCGCTGAAACGCTTTGGCGACACGCTGTACTAAACGGATGCGGTCCGCGATCCCGGGCCCGTCTTGTGCACCTCCCCCGGCGGCCGGTGCGTTCGCCGCCGGGCGTCGCTCGATCGCCGTGCTCTCGCCGACGGCGGGATGGGCGGGCGACGGGGCGGAACGGTTCAGGGCGGATTTTTCGGGACCGCTCGTCGTCATCGAGCTAGCGGCGGCCGCACTGCTGGCCACACTGCTGGCGGAGGGAGGCGGGGCGGAAACGGCCGCCTGCTCGATCGCCCGCCCCGCTTCGGCGAGGGCGCCCGGGGCAAGGCTCTCGGTCATGCCGCTCGCCAGCGCAGGGCTGACCGGAGACGCTGCCGCTTCGCCGACGCGCATGGCATCGCGGGGCCGGTTGGGATCGAGCGGTTGGTGGGCGAGGGGGCGGTCGCGAGGATCGGAGAAGCGTCGTCGCGCTTCGCCTCGCTCTTCCTCCCCACCACTAAAAATCGGTTTGCCCGCTTCCTCGCTCGTCTCGGCGGGCACGGTCGCCTGTTCGCTCTCGATCGCTTCCCCGGCGGGCCGCAGCACGGTCGGCGGCTCGGCGGGCGTTCCCAGCGGTGCTTGTGGCGAGGGACGCGTCTCGGGGGTACCGGGCGACGACGCCTTCCCGCCGCGCGCGGCCGCGTCGATCGATCCCTGTGCCGCCAGCGATGCTGCCTCGGTGTCCGTCGGAATCGCCGCTGACGAAGACGGCGTGGTGGTCTGCGGCGGTGCCGCTGGGGCTTCTCGCCTCGCCGACATCGCCGGGTCGACGGAAGCGGTGTCGGCCGCGTTCGCCGAGTCGCTCGCCGCGTCGCTCGCCGGATCGTTCGATCGGTTCGGCGAGGTGACGGCGGCGGCTGGCGGCGTAACGGCATCGGTCGCCTGCCCGGCCGTCAATTCCGCCGGAGTCGCGCCCGCAGCCTTTTGGTCCGATCCGGCTTCGGTCGCCGCTTCCGGCTTGGCGTTGCTGGCTGGAGCTCCCTCAACAGACGCGTGGTCCTGCGGATGGTCGGGCCGCGCCTGCTGGACCGCAGCAGCGTCTGCCTGTGCCTCGCGAAGCGCCGCCTCGGGCGGGGCTTCCGTCGGGTTGGTCGGCGATCTCCGAGCCTGCTTGGCGTCGGCCCGCTCGAGGTCCGTCTCCTCTTCGTCACCGCTCGATCGAGTCGACCGTTCGGCAGCGTCCTTGGGGGGGCGTGTCGGAGGGGACGCATTGGCGATCAGGCGGAAGACATCGGCGAACCCGTCGCCGGCAGCCCCTCCCAGCGGTGCCGCACTCCCCCGCTTGGCCGGCGGGACCAGGGAAACGGCAGCGTGTTGGCGATCCTCCCCGATCGTTCGCAATCCGGATGGCATGACAGAATCCCACCGTGTTGGTTGCGGGCCTGCCGGCCCCCACCAAACGGTTGGTCGTCGGGATCAGCCCTTAGGGTCCTGCGCGGTCAATCACCGTCGCCATCGGCTCCCCCTGTCCGATTCGCCGCAGGATCTCTTCCAGCAGCGTCGCTTCCTTCTCGGAAACGAACTCCGCCAGAATATCAGTTCGTTTATCGAGGGCCGTCGCTTGAATAATATTGACGATATCGTCGATACGACCGTCATCATGCATCCGCACCAACTGCTCTTTGGCTTGCTCGGAATCCATCGCTTGCAAGGTTTTTTGCAGCTCCCGCATGCCGTCCTTCTCGGCCCCTTCCTTGATCCGTTTCAGCTCGGCCTGGAAATCCTTCCGCCGCCGATCAAAGCGATCCCGTTCTTCGCGGAGTTCGGCTAGCATCGACTCGAGTTCCTCACGGTACTTCGCCTGCGAGGCCAAGCGGAGGTCCATATCGAGCCCCTTGGCGGCCCGTTCTTCGAGGACTTCCTCGTAGGAAGGTTGCTCGACCGATTGGGCATCGTCGATCGCCGCCCGGACCCGCTGGGCTGAAATATCGATCCCGTTGAGCAATCCGATCATCTGGGTGGCGGTGTCCAGCGTGAGCGTACCCCGGACGGCGTAGACCGTGGTCACGATCAACTGCGTTAAGACGGTCGCCATGCACAACCCGGCGAACAGCCGCAGTCCTTTGTCGATCATGGTTAGTCCTTTCCCTCGCTCGTCGAGGCAAGTTCGGAGGCGCGCAGCTGCCGGAGATACCTGCCGGCGGCGAGATCATCCAAGGCGGCCTGTTGGCGTTGCTGCTCGGCTTGCTGCCACTGGGCCCACTGCTGTTCCTGCAATTTTTCCAAACGCCGCACCTCGGCGTCGGCCTCGCGGAGCACCGCCAGCCGTCGTTCCCGTTCGTCTTCCACTTGTTTTGTCTTGCCGCGGAGATCTTCCAATTGAGCGGCCAACTGCAGGTCGTACCTCCCCTGATTGAGCAATCGATCGACCGACAGGACGCTGCCTTGCCGCAGCGATTGCGAGACCTGCTGGAGGCCGGCACGCTCGGTCTTCAGGTCGGTCACTTGCTGCTGCAGGATGCCGATCGCCTGCTCGGCGTCGCCCACTTCCCTGCCGGCCTGCTCCCGTTGCTGGCGGAGCAACTGCAGCAGCGAGGCGAAACGAAATTGGAATCCTTTAGCCACCGGCTGCCTGCGCGAGTTGGAGGAGCGTGGTCTGGGTGTCAGCGATCGGGAACTTCTCATCCGAGCCCTGGGTCAGGAAAGCCCGCAGGGGATCGCGGAGGGCGACGGCTCGATCGAGTTCCGCGTTGGTCCCGGCCCGATAGGCCCCGATGGCGATCAGATCGGCTTGCCGGCGGTACTCGGCCAGCGAGCGGCGGACCGTTTCGGCCGCATTGCGGACGGTCGGATCGACGATCCGCGGCTGCAACCGGCTCAGACTTTCCAGCACGTCGATCGCGGGCCAGTGCGATTCGGACGCCAGCTGTCGTGACAGCACGATGTGCCCGTCGAGCAAGCCGCGGAGGGTGTCGGCGATCGGCTCGTTCGTATCGTCCCCTTCGACCAGCACCGAGTAGAACGCGGTGATCGAGCCTCGCTCGGTCCGTCCGGCTCGTTCGACCAGTCGTGGCAGCAGACCAAACACGCTGGGGGGATAACCGCGGGTGGTGGGCGGTTCGCCGGCGGCCAACCCCAGTTCGCGCTGCGCCATCGCGAACCGGGTGACGGAATCGATCAGCAACAGGACGTTCTTGCCCGCATCGCGGAGCGATTCGGCGATCGCCGTCGCGGTCCAGGCGGCCTGCAGGCGAAGCGCGGCCGGTTGATCGCTGGTCGCCACCACCAGCGTGCTCCGTTGCAGTCCTTGTTCGCCCAGACTCTCTTCGATGAAGTCGCGGACCTCGCGTCCCCGTTCCCCCACCATCCCCACGACGACCGCATCGGCCGCGGTACCTCGTACCAGCATGCCCAACAGGGTACTTTTCCCAACCCCCGAACCGGCAAAGATCCCTAACCGTTGCCCCCGCCCGCAGGTCATCATCGCGTCGATCGCGCGGACGCCCGTCGGTAACGGTTCATCGATCGGAGGTCGCTCCAGCGACGAAGGGGCAGCCCGATCGACCTCGGCCGAAGCCAGGCCGGGCGGCAGCGGCCGTCCGTCGACCGGTTGCCCGAGCGCATCGAGCACCCGACCTGCCAGGCCCGCGCCGATCTTCACCCGGGCGGTCGGAGCGATCATTTCCACGGCGTCCCCCGCCGACAATCCGCGTGGTTCCCCGAGCGGTGCCAGGATGGGACGGACACCCCGAAAGCCAATCAGTTTGGCATCACAGGTTCCCCCGGCCATGGTGCGGATCCGACAGACGGCTCCGATCGGCGCCGTCATCCCCTCCAGTTCGACGGTTCCGCCGGTCACCGCGGCGACTCGGCCGGTCACGCGCATCGGCAATTCGTCGCCCAAGGAAGCGAGCAAGCCGTCACGGGGAGGACACTCGGGAAGCGAAACCATCGTCATGAAACAGGAAACCAAACAGAGGAACGGCAGAGCCTGCCGAGGGGCGGAAACAAAGGGCGGAAACGACGGGTCCGTCGTCGCCGGCAACGATCGACCGCGCGTGCGGGGTGGGCTGCGATGCTGCTGGCGGCTTTCGAAAAAAGTGGATGGGGGCTGCCGGCGGGGGGACGCCGAACAACCGGCGTGGTCATTCTCCCTGCAGCATTCCCGTGAGTTTCTCGAGTTGCGTCCGCAGCTGCACGTCGACGGTCCCGCC
>CAYNVI010000473.1:0-4198 GCA_964400585.1 uncultured Pirellulaceae bacterium
AAGGCGAGGATGGCGAAGGTCAATAGAAAGATTAACAGATTCCAAACCGCCGATCCGAGGTCCAGGTTGAGCAACGGAGGCAGCTCGGCTTGCTCGGCGGCCGCTTCCGCATGAGGCTCCGCCGGAGCCTCGGCCGCGGTCAGCGAACCTCCCGCCCCCAGGGGCAGGCAGAAGCCGACAATCAATATCATCAACAGGCGTTTGGACATACCAGCGTACCGGGAAGACGTGACAAGGTTAAGGAGTGCGCGAGCGTCTTGACACGCTCTTGGCAACGACCGACAAGGAAAGCCCACACGACTTTCCCCGACCGGGGCGAGGCGTGCGACGGTCGCCGTCAACTACAAGATGTAGGCGAGGATCAACGCGATCACGGTCACCCCTTCGACCAGAGCCGCCGCGATCAGCATGTTCGTGCCGATCTGCCCGCCGGCTTCGGGCTGACGCGAGATGGCGTCGACGGCCGAACTGCCGATGCGACCGATCCCCAGGCCCGCGCCGATCAGGATCAGGCCCATGCCGAGCCCCACGCCCATCTTGCCAAATTCGTAGGAGGTCACATCTTGCGCCAACGTGACAAACATCATCGCGATTTCGAACATCTTGCCGTCGCTCCTCAGGATTAAAATAAAAGGTGGCCGACTCTCGACCAAAGCCAGAAGTTGTCTAGAAAACGTTTTCCCAAACGCTATACCGCAGGACCGAGCCGGCCCGGGTGTATCACTTTGTCCACATCCATCTGCGCTTCGTCGCTCAGCGGATCAAGCTCCTCGTCACCATGCTCCTCGTCGTGGTGATGCACCGCGCCGGAGGCGATAAACAGAACGGTCAGGAAGGTGAAGATGAAGGCCTGCAGGAAGCAGATAAACAGCTCCAACAGGGTCAACGCCGTCCCGCCCAACCAGACGGCGACGCCGACGCCGTAGCCGAGACCGGCCCCTGCATTGGCCGCCGAAAAGATCAACAGCACAAACGCGGCGATCACCAGATGGCCCGCCATCATGGTGCCGAACAGCCGCATCGCCAAGACCACGCACTTGATCAACAAACCCATCCACTCCAGGACAAACAGCCCCAGCCCGATCGGCAGCATTTTCATTTCCCAGCCGACCGGATTGAAGTGGCTAAAGAAGGCCTTCGCTCCCGCCTCCCGGATGCCGATCCCGACAATCGCAATGAAGGAAAGTAACGCCAGCATCCCGTTCAAGGCGAGGTTGCTGGTCGCCGTGCCGCCCCAGTGCGAATAGTGCGGATCGCCTGTCGCCAACTGCATGGCGTAACCGATCGGCAGCAACCCCAGCACGTTGGCGAAGAGGATGAAAAAGAAAATCGTCCAGATGTACGGGATGTATCGATCCGTCAGCCCGTGCAGATTGGGCCGCGCGACCTCGTCGCGAATGAACACCGCCATCGTTTCGAAAAGCTGCGAACCCCGTCCCCGCGTTTGATAGGCGTCCAAACCGTCGCCGACAGGCCGCACCCGGCGGGAGACCCACCAGAACACCAACACCACAATCGCCGCGGAAACGGCCGTCATCATCATGTGGTTGGTAATATAAAAACTGTAATGGCCGTCGTAGATATTCAGGAAAGGAATATCGGTGCCCTTGGCTGCCACATCGAAACCGAACAGCTCGTCGTGGTGCAGGGCGTGCGGCAGCACGTGATCCACCGGATTCGCCGCCGCAGGGACGAACATCAGTTGGGAAAGCGGGGTTTGCATCATCGGGGTCCAGCCTCCTCGATGGATCGCTTGCCGAACAAGCGACCGCCAGTCGAAATCGTGGCGACGGGGACCAACTCCGCCGCCATCAGCAATGAATACCAGAAGATTGCCCAAAGACCGATCGTTTGTCGAGGGGCCGTTCCCGTTTTATCGAGCACCACCACCAACAACAGGGTCAACGACAACCGCAGCGACGAAGCGAGCAGGGCCGCCCCCACAAACCGCGTCGCCTCGCCGCCTTCCCCCAAGTCGCCGGCAAACCGACTGAGTGGCCAGTGGGCTAATCCCGCGATCAGCAGCGACACGATGCCCACCGCGCCGCCCGTCGACCACTGCCCCCAATGACCTGTCGCGCCGCAGAACAACGTCATCCCGAGGCAGCCGGCGCCCCACACAAGGAAGCTCCGACCGAGCCAACCGCGAACGCGAAAGGCGTGCTGCGTCGAGTCGGAAGAAACCATCTGGAGCGACCGGAAAGCGAAAGAAGAAGAACGGCCCGAAGCCAAGTGCCGCCTACCATATCTGCCCGCAGCTCCGGCGGGGACTCGGGAAAGCCGCCTCGGACAAAATGACGCACGCTTTCGCTCGCGGAAGAATTTTAGCGGTAATAAGCGCGGGCCAACTGGACCAAGCGGGCCATCCCGGCGGCAAAGCCAAGCAACCCGCCGATCAGCAGCCCCCAGGGACGCTCGGCGGTCAACAAGAAGCGATCGCAGGCGTGCCCGAGCAAAGCGCCTACCAAAAAGGCGCCCGCCAATTCCACGCCCATGCCGGCAAACCGCATCGCCCCGGGACGCTCCGGGGACGTCGGTTGGCCTCGCTCTGTCACGACGGGCCTCTCCGGCGGCGGCGTATCCTTCACGACAATCTCCCGAGGAACAAGGACGAAGCGGGCAAGCGGGCGATTCGTCGAGCGAGCGGAGCCGTCCTGCTTCCGAAACAGCAAAGGGGAATCCTCTACCCTCCGCCGTAGGAGGCTGAAACGGCCTGTTCTCCACCCTCCTGCGGCCCAGTATGGTGGGTTCCCGCCTGACGCGACACCGCACGGCCCTCACCATAGCCCCACCACCGGGCCATACCCACCACACCCCCGCCGGCCTCGCAAGGCGCCGCAAACGGGCGAAACCACCCCGATAGCAAAAAAAAACGGCCCCTTGGAGCAAATTTGCGGACCCGACACTAGAAGTTCCTGGGCTCCCTTGCCATAATCATTGAGGTTGGATTCGCTCCCTTGCATGGCGAACGGGGAGCGAGCAACTGGCGGGAGCTGGAAAGAACGCGTGAGGGACAGGCGATTTCGCTCCCCTCTTCGGCACGCGCTGCTCCCAGCACCGCCGGATACGACCGACGGATTCCTCAGGTCAGCGTCGTAACGCTGGGCGACTGGGGTCGACAAATCAAATCAACCGAGTGCTGGTTCGGCGAACGATCCGGGCTTGGAGGGACGGGAGAGCTTTACCTTGATCACTACAGCCGACCTGAAGTCTCAGACGCGTCGCGATCTCGCCGAAATGGCCCGCCAATGCTCGGTCACCGGTTGGCACGGCATGCGAAAACAGGAGCTGATCGACGCTCTTCGCAAAGTCCAGCGGCAAGCCCGGCGGCGCGAGAAAGCGAAAGCCGCTAACGGGCCGGGAAGCGGCGGCTCAACAAACAACGCCTCGCCCTCGAATAACACCTCGTCTCGAAAATCGACCGCTGCGAAGCGGAGCCAGGGTTCGCTCTCTCAGTCAGACCGCAAGAATGCCGGCGGCAAAAACACCGGCTCCAAAAAATCTGCCGCCGCGGCTTCGTCGACCGCCGGCACGAAGACGAAGCGGAGTGGCCAATCCAAAACCGCTGCAGCCTCCGCGAAACGGACGAGCAGTCGGTCCAACACCCCGGCTGCGGGGAAGACGGCGAGCTCTCAGAGCGGCCGCACCACTGCGCGGAGTGACGCAAAAGCGACGCGGACGAATGGCTCCACGGCGGCCCGTAAACGCAAAAGCGCTTCTGCCTCCTCGACGGAAAAGCCTCGCAAACCGGTCCTTTCTGCCGAAGCGAAGCGGAAACTACGGGAACGCCAGGAGATCCTCGATCGCAATAAAGACCTGTCCGCCAGCGTCCTGGTCGGCGGGGTCGCCGCGAAGGGAGGGGTCAAGGACAAGCGAAAATCGCCCCATAAAGACCGGGCGATCCTGATCGTCCGCGACTCTTACTGGCTGCAAGCAAGCTGGGAAGTCACGCGGGCGTCGGTGGAGCGTGCCCGGGCCGCGTTGGCCGAGCATTGGCACTCCGCCCGCCCGGTGCTCCGCTTGATGTCGGTCGTCAGCGATAACGCGGTGGGCGCCGCCGAGCAACCGATCCGCGACATCCCGATCCACGGGGGCGTCAACAATTGGTACATCGATGTGCTCGATTCGCCTGCCAAGTTCCGGGTGGTCGTCGGCTATGCTTCGGGGAAGGATCGCTTCTATGCGATCTGTCGAAGCA
>CAYNVI010000474.1:0-4181 GCA_964400585.1 uncultured Pirellulaceae bacterium
TATCAGCGCGGTTGGCTGGGCGTCGGGTTGACCGAAGTTCCCGACGAACTGCACCACGGTCCAGATCACCGGGTCCGCGGAGCCCTCGTCACCGACTTGGCCGCTGCCGATTCCCCGGCAGCCCGCGCGGGGATCGAGGCCGGCGACCTGATCAAAACGGTCGATGGCGTCACGCTGACCGACATGGGGCACCTGATGCGGGTCGTCGGCGACCTACCGGCCGGGGTTGAGATCGAGATGGAGGTCATCCGTGACGGCGATCCGCAGCGACTGACCGTCACGATCGGCAAGCGCCCCCTGCAGTATTCCCCCCGCTAACCAGCAGCCCCGGCCCGCCAGACAGCGGAGGTTTCCCCGCGAAACCTTGGCTTGCCCGCGGTTTTTCGATGACATGCACGCGGTTTTTCGATGGTGCGAGCCGCATCGCCGCGGGCCGTCGGCTGTCGCGGCAGCAAGGGGGGGCAACCCGGCGCTGCCAGCCTGCTTGCGCCGCCGCGGCGATCCGACCCCCGATCGCGACATTTTGCGATTCTCGTCTATACTTGGAAGCGTTCTCCTTCCCAGCACTTCCCCTCGATTTCGAGTGAAAATCATCGTGATGCGGAAACTTGCCTGTTTTGCCCTTAGCTTGCCCGCCCTCTGCGGCGTTCTCCTGCTTTCCTCCGCTTCCGGAGCCGGTGGCCAGGCCCTCCCCAAAGGCCTCGTCGCCGACAAGCCGGCGGAGGGACCTGCAGTCGCCGTGGAAGAGGGCTTCATGGTGCCTTACACCGAGCGGATCCCGGGGTCCGACGTGACCTTCACGATGATTCCCATCCCGGGCGGGACCTACCAACTGGGCAGCCCCGCCGATGCCGAGGCGAGCCAGGAAGACGAGACGCCGCAAGTCGCGATCACGGTCGATCCGATGTGGGTCGCCAAGACCGAAATCACCTGGGCCGAGTACGACCAGTACATGGACCTCTACGCGCTGTTTAAAGAATTCGAAGCCAACAAGATTCGCGTCGTCGATCCCGACGATCGCGTCGATGCGATCACCGCACCGACGGAACTCTACATGCCGGATCACACCTACGAGTACGGCAAAGAGCCCAACGAGCCGGCGATCACGATGACCCAGTACGCCGCCAAGCAGTACACCAAATGGCTGAGCGCCGTCACCGGGAACCAATACCGGCTGCCGACCGAAGCCGAATGGGAGTACGCCTGCCGAGGCAACACCACGACCGCGTATTTCTGGGGCGACGACACCGCCCCGATCGATGACTACGCCTGGTATGTCGACAACGCCGACTGGGAAGGTCCGGCGGCCGTGGCCACCAAAAAACCGAATCCGTTCGGGCTGCACGATGTCCACGGCAATGTCGCCGAGTGGACCGTCGATGCCTGGACCGAAGAGGGCTACCAGGACTTCGCCGGCAAGCAGCTCAACGCGCTCCAAGCGGTCCACTGGCCGGAATCGCCCTTTCCCTGCGTGGTCCGGGGCGGCAGCTGGGAGATGGATGCGGTCGACTTGCGAAGCGCTGCCCGGCTGCCTTCGGACGACGAAGCCTGGAAAGAAGAAGACCCGAACTATCCCAAGAGCCCTTGGTGGTTCACCTCCGATCCGGCCCGCGGCGTCGGCTTCCGGATCTTCCGCTCGTACCGACCGCTCGACCGCGAGGACATCGTTCCCTTCTGGGAAGCGATCACCGAATTTCAAATCGCCGATGTGGAAAGCCGCTTGATCGAAGGACGCGGCGGGCTGGGCCGCGTCGACAAGGACCTGCCGGCCGCCATCGAAAAGATGAAAGCCGATCGGTAACCGGCCGCTTCGGCTTGCTCCTCTCTCTCTTTGCGAAAGTTCACTCGTGTACGAAACATTGGCTCTGGTCGGCGCCACCGGGGCGGTTGGCCGGATCGTGTTGGAACAGCTCCAACAACGCGGCTTTCCCTATCGAAAACTGAAATTGCTCGCCTCCGCCCGCTCCGTCGGCAAGCAGGTCACGGTCAACGGGGAAACCTTGACGGTCGAATTGCTCGAACCGCAAGCCTTTGACGACGTCGACCTGGTGATCGCCAGCACGCCCGACGAGATCTCCGCGGAGTTCGCCCCGTGGGCGGTCCAACGACAAGCGGTGGTGGTCGACGAAAGCGGCTACTGGCGAATGGACCCGAAGGTCCCCTTGGTCGTGCCGGAAGTGAACCCCGAGGCGGTCGAAACGCACGCCGGGATCATCGCCAGCCCGAACTGCAGCACGACGCAGATGGTCGTCGCCCTGGCCCCGCTGCATCGCGCCGCCGGCGTCCGCCGGGTGATCGTCAGCACGTACCAGGCGACCAGTGGGGCGGGCCTGGCCGGGATCGACGAACTGAAACGGGCGACCACCGCCGGGCTGGAAGGCAAGCCGCATGCGGCGGAAACCTTCCAGTACAACATCGCCTTCAACCTGATCCCGCAGATCGGTTCGGAAAAGCACGAAGGTTACACCTCGGAAGAGATGAAAATGGTCTACGAGACCCGCAAGATCTTCGGGGCACCCTCGATGCAGGTCAGCCCTACCTGTGTGCGGGTTCCGGTCACGATCGGCCACAGTGAATCGATCCTGGTGGAGACCGAAACGCCGCTCTCGGTCGCGGAAGCCCGCCAGCTGTTTGCCTCCGCCGACGGGGTCACGGTCGTCGATGACCTGGAGCGAAGCCGGTACCCGATGCCAGCCGATTGCGAAGGCAAAGATGACGTCTTCATCGGGCGAATCCGCAAGGACCTGTCCTGCGACAACGGGCTCTCTTTCTGGTGCGTCAGCGACAACCTGCGGAAGGGTGCCGCCACGAACGCGGTTCAGATCGCGGAGTTGCTGGTCGAACGCGCCGCTTCGGTCAGCTAAGACGGTCAGCCTCCGGCGTGGAACGCAGCTTCAAACTGACCGTCGCCTACGATGGGTCCGACTACGCCGGCTGGCAGATCCAGGTCGGTCAACCGACCATCCAGGGCCGGCTGGAACGGGCGATCGCCAAATTGACCGGCCAACGGATCCGGATCACCGGCAGCGGGCGAACCGATTCGGGGGTCCATGCGATCGCCCAGGTCGCCAGCCTGACGACCACCGCCTGGCGGGCGGCCCCCGATGCCCTGGTGCGGGCGATGAATACCAAGTTGCCGCCCGACATCGCCGTGCGGGACTGCCAGGAAATGGTCCCCGGGTTCCACGCGATCCGCGATGCCACCGGCAAACGCTATCGCTACCAGATGCAGATCGGCGGCGTACGCGATCCGTTGCAGCAACGCTACCGCCTGCACATCCCCTGGCAGCTTGACCTCGCAGCGATGCAGGAAGCCGCCCGGGGGTTTGTTGGCGCGCGGGACTATGCCAGCTTTCAAGCGACCGGCGGCAAGACCAAGACAACGGTCCGCCACGTCCGTGAGCTGACCCTGCGGGAAGGGGCCCGGCGCCCGGACGGCGGCCGTGAGGTCGATCTCGAAATCGAAGCCAACGGGTTCCTCTACAACATGGTCCGCAACATCGTGGGGACCCTCTGGGAAGTCGGTCGTGGCAAACAGCGGCCGGCCTGGGTCGAACAGGTCTTTGCGGCTCGGAATCGCGATGCCGCCGGTGATACCGCCCCCCCGCAGGGCCTCTTTCTGGTCAAGGTCGACTACCCGGCGCCCTTGCACCTGGCGTGCGACGCGCCGCCCCGTTCTGATGCCTCCCCTTCCGATGCCTCCCCTTAGGACTCGCCGATGCGTGTCGCTCATTTGATCACGCGGATGATCGTCGGCGGGGCCCAGGAGAATACCCTGCTGAGCTGCTTGGACCTGCGAAACCTGCACGGGGACGACGTCCTGCTGCTGACCGGTCCCTCCCTCGGTCCCGAAGGCGACCTGCTGGAGCAGGGCAGGGCAGGGGACTTGCCGGTCGAGCTGGTGCCGGCCCTCCGCCGCGAGATCCATCCGTATCGCGATTGGCTCGCCGCCCGCCAGATCCGCCAGGCGCTCCGTCGCTTCGCGCCCCAGGTCGTCCACACGCACAGCGCCAAGGGAGGCATCCTGGGACGCCAGGTCGCTTCGCAGTTGGGCGTGCCGGCGATCATCCATACGGTGCACGGCGCGCCGTTCCACCGTTACCAGCCGGCGCTCGTCCGGCATTTCTACCGTCTTTGCGAGCAGCGGGCGGCCAAGCAGTGCGATCATCTCGTCTCGGTCG
>CAYNVI010000475.1:0-4176 GCA_964400585.1 uncultured Pirellulaceae bacterium
TCCGGAAACCCCCTCACCCTACCCCTCACCCCCGCTGCGCGGGGCGAGAGGGAACTAAAGGAGCCGCTGCGCGGCCAGTTGCCTGGTTTCCGGACAGGCTCTAAGCCAGGAACTGACGACAAAAAGGGGGGGGAATCTCGGCTCGCCCCCGAGTCGCAGGGGATGCCCCTGTCCAGCATTGATCGCTGACGGTATGCCTTGTGCTTTAATCACCGCTCAACCCGAAACTCTGGAGCCCCCACGAAGCGATGACGACTTCCCTCGCGATTACGGTTTTTGCGGTCGCTGCCCTCGCGATTACTTTCGTGGGAACACGTCTGACGACGTTGACAGATCGACTGGCTGACCGCACGGGGCTGGGGGAGGCGTTCGTGGGGGCGGTCTTCCTGGGGGCGGTGACCAGCCTGCCCGGCATCACCGCTTCGGTTGTGGCCGCCTGGGGTGGCCGGCCGGAGATGGCACTCTCCAATGCGATCGGAGGGATCGCTTCCCAGACCGCATTTTTGGCCTTGGCCGATAACGCTTACCGCAAAGCGAATCTGGAACATGCAGCGGCGAGTGTCCCCAATATGATGCAGGCGGCGTTGTTGGTTGTGCTCCTCAGCCTGTTGATCACCGCCATGTGTACCCCGGATGTCTCGTATTTCAGCATCCACCCGGTGACCCCTGGTGTTGTTCGGGGTCTATTTTTACGGGATGCGGATGGTGCGGCTGGCGCGAGAGGAGCCGATGTGGCGACCGCGAAGCGCGTCCCAGACGCGTCCGGATACCCCGGACGAGGAAGAAACCCCGTTCCAGGCTGACATTTGGATGTGGGGCCGTTTCGTGCTGTTGGCACTGACGGTGGTGGTCGCCGGTTACGCGGTCACCAAATCGATGGCGGCGGTTTCGGACCGTTACACTTGGTTGAACGCCTCGGTGGCCGGTGCGGTGTTTACAGCGGTGGCCACTTCCCTGCCCGAATTGGTCACTTCGGTCGCCGCGGTGCGGCGGGGTGCCTTGACGCTGGCGGTGGGCGGGATCCTCGGCGGCAACTGTTTCGATACCTTATTCGCCGCGGTGGCCGACATCGCTTACCGGGACGGTTCGCTTTATCATGCGGTGTTGGCCAGCGAGAGCGGGGCGTTTCGGGAACTCCTCCTGATCGCCGTTTCCGTGTTGATGACTGCAGTCTTGTTATTGGGGCTGTTGCGGCGGCAGCAGCAGGGGCCGGGAAGGATCGGCTTTGAGTCCGTGACCGTGTTGATCGTCTACTTCGGGATGGTCGTGTTGCTCTCTCTGTCATAGGGTCGCCGTTTTCGGTGAAAAGCGGCGGATGTTTCGCAGACTTCAAAAAATGATTTGCGAGCCCGAGTCGCGCATCCGGAACACCGTTTGGGCAGACCGAAGCCAGCTTCGTCCTGAATGACCTCGGCACCCAACGACGATCGCTCCAATCCGGCGGTTCGCCGGACTTGAGCAAGGAGTGTTGCCTCGATTTGTAAATGGTGTTGTGACACCATTCACCAAAAGCATGCGGCCAGCCTGTTCAGGACCAGCCTGTTCAGGGCACGCCCACCTTACGCACTTCCGGATGACAAGGTCAGGGATGGCTTGCAATCAACTCGACGATGCACTCCGACGCAATCCGGGTTATTCCTTGAATTAGGCCGAACGGAATCTGCCTTGGTGTGTCGGAACCGAACGCGCCAGAGGTGCAGGCTGAACTCCTGTCAAGCAATCGATTGGTGAAGCCTTTCCTCCCAGAGGAACGTGTCGGCAAACCAATTCCCGTTAGCCAGTCGCGACATGCGTTGGCCTACTCCAGCGTGTCCGGCTCCGCTTGATTTTCCTCGACCCCTTCCGAGACGCCCTCCACGGCGCCTTCCGTGATATTCCCGGCGTCTTCGGCAGCACTCTGCAGGGTTTCCCCCGTCTGATCCAATGCTTCACCCGCCTCCCGCTGCGTCTCTTGCGAACAGCCGGTAAAAGCGACCGCGAGGGCCAACAGCACTGAGTAGATTCCTAATCGTGGCATAGTAGCATCTCCTAGGGGACGGGAACTGAATCCGTTACCATATCGTGCCGAAAGCCTGCGTACAGGCGCTCAAAGCCAAAACTTTCATTTCTCGAGCCGGATCCGCCTCTGGAATCTCAAAAGAGCCGGGCCGCCCGAAGACGCGTCGGTCACATCGACCGACGCGGCCTTCGAGATGCGCACCGCGCGCATTGGTCGTCCCCTGCTGACCTAAACGCGCGACCATTCTTGAACGCCCAGGACGAACCGTCCTTTGCCGGCCTGGCGAGTTCCTCGCGGGTTTTTGATTGGCGCTCAAATGCTCGAAAGCTCATTTTGCTGCGGAGGATCTTCTCTCGAAGCCGCGGGCCGGCGAGTCACGCTTCGAGTTCCCGGACCTTCTCGATTTTGACGCTTTTTGGTCGGTCGAGGACTCGACGCAAGACCTGAGCATCTTCCTGCACGTCACCGGGGGCGTAATGACGTCGCCTCGTTTCCCAGGACGAGTGCCGCATCACGCGGCAAATGACCAGAGGTGGTACACCGGCGTTCCGAAGCCGTTCACCGCAGGATCGCCGCAGGTCGTGTGCAGAGGCGTATTTGGTCGGTCTTCCCGTTTTCTCGTCTTCCTCCGCCACAATGATCCCAGCTTCTTGTCGATCTTTGTCTTATGTTCAGGAGGACGCGGCGGGGGGAGGTTCGATGGTGATCTGGGTTGCTTCTTTGTTATCATCGCCGACGTTCCAGCCGAGGTCGGTCTTTCCGTGCTTCAGCGGTTCTCCGGTGAAGGGGGTGACGAGGGCGTCTGGTGGGAGGCCTAGCGTCGTAAGGTCGACGGCGGGGTCTTGGACGTCTTGGGCAACCAGCGCGTTGACGATTCGTACGCCGCGGGACAGGCCGCGAATACGGTTCATGGCGTTGCGTGACGATTCGATGGCCGGGACGACCAGTGCGGTGAGCGAACCGTACGACTCGCGGGACCGATCCTCCATTTCGGACATTGACCGAGCTCCGATTGTGATCTGACCCGCCATGTAATCGAGGTACTCAATCCACTGCGATACCAAGAGATGGGGAAATTGGCCAAAGCTTTCGATCCCGATCACCCGTTCCGCTTTGAGCATCTGGACGAACGAGTTTAGGGAATCGTGGCGGGCCAATTCTTTCTCGATAGAAGCGTGGCTCTCTGGGGTCAGGGACGCCGTTTGCAAGACGTTATTGATTCCTTCGATTGCGACTTGCCGGACGGGCATGTTCGTGAGGAAGCCAACCAAGACGAGTTCACGAGATTGGAGACGGGCCAGTCGCAATTGTTGAAGGTAGACCTCGATCGCCTCATCCTGCTTTGCGGTCGCGGCCAGGTAGCGGGCGCGACAATCGAAGACTCGGGCGAAGGTTCGCCAATCGCCGATGACTTCGAGGTAATCCTCGAGAAAATCCGTGTGGGATTGCGAGTAATCGAGTGGCCACGCGTGTGACTTGGCATTCGCCGCTTGCTCCAACGCGGGCATGACCCGGGGGTAAGCCTGAAAGGCCTCTTCCGCCGCGGCCAATTCGTCCGGCGTGAGCCCCTCACGCACGTTGAAGTCGTCACGGTAAAGAATCGGTTCAAGTTCGGCAAACAGCTTGGCGGCGTCGTCATTGACGCGGGCCAAGTACGTCGCCGCGTTATCTTGAGGCGGAACCGATTCCGGGGCGAGATCGGCCAGCGAGACCGGATCACCATCTTCGCGGAGTTGGGCGAGTCGCCGTTCAAGCTGTGCCAGCGACCACCACCGTAGGCCGGCGACGACGATCAGAAGTATCACCACCCCCAGGACCGTAAACTTCAAGATTCGTTTCCACATTTTCAGGCTTCCGTAGGGTTAGGGATCGTCTCTCGAGATAGGCCGCGGAACTAGGCAGCGGCGCTGTACCGTCTGGTCTGTTGGGGTGCTGGACCTGCCAGCGGAGGAAGGCAATCATTGGGTCGCGGGCCGGGTCGTCGTCGTCGATGGCGAGCAGACGCATCGCCCTTTCGGCTTGCCGCTGGGCCGGGGGTGGCCCGATCAACGTCGCGATCCGCGCGGGATGAACGCGAAGGTTGACGTACCACAGGCCGGCCGCGATCAACACCGAGACGGCGATGGCAAGGTTGACCCAACGATCGAAGTTCGATGCGGGTTTCGCCTGACACGGGG
>CAYNVI010000476.1:0-4173 GCA_964400585.1 uncultured Pirellulaceae bacterium
GATCGCGCCGATCATCAAGGCGCTGCGCTCGCGCGAAGCGTCGGGCGGGCCGTTATGCTGAGCGGGCCGGATCTCGGCTTCCCCGCGGGTCCGGCGTTCCGGCGATCCATGCGGCCAGGCACCCCCTGCTCCCTGGCACCGCGGCCGATCGATTGCCCCGGTGCGCCGCGGGGCAGGCCTTCCCCTGTTTAGAGAGTGACCGATGACTGCCGACCAGCCTCGATCATCCGACGTTCCCGACTTTGCCGAAATCCCCGTGGTGGAGGCGGAACTCAACGCGCCCGAACGGTTCGCCGCGGCCCTCTTGGAACTGGCGGTGGAACAAGGGGCCAGCGACCTGTTCCTGTCGGACGAAGCGGAAGCGACCGTGATCCGGCTGCGACGCCTCGGCGCATTACGGGAACTCCGTCGCGTCCCCCGCGGCTACGGCCGACGCCTGCAAAACCATTACCGCGCGTTGGCCGGGATGGACATCTCCGACCTGACCAAACCGCTGGATGGCCGCTCCCGCACCGAGCTTTCCGACGGGCGGGCGGTCGACATCCGCTTGGGAGCGTTGCCGACCGTCTTCGGCCAAGACCTGGCGATGCGGATCTTCGACCACAGCCTCGGCTTCATGCGTTTGGATCGGTTGGGGTTTGACGATCCCGAAGTGACGGCGATCAAGCATCTGTTGGCGGCGCCCAGCGGGTTGATCCTGGTCGCCGGGCCGACCGGCAGCGGCAAGACCAATTCCCTGTACGCTTTTTTGTCGATGCTGAACGACGGGGAACGCAAGATCCATACGCTCGAGGAGCCGATCGAGTACATTTTGCCGGGCGTCATCCAGTCCCAGGTCAACCTCCGCGGCGGCCTTGATTTCGCCGATCTGCTGGCGGGCTGCTTGCGGCAATGTCCCGACGTGATCATGGTCGGCGAGGTGCGGGATCGGCGGACGGCCGAGATCGCGATCCGCGCTGGCGTGACCGGCCATCTGGTGTTGGCCACCGTACACGCGCAGACCGCCCCGCTCGCCTTGCAAAACATGCTCGCCTTTGGCGTGAATCCGAGTTTCCTGGCCGATGCCCTGGTCGGGGTGGTGATGCAGCGGTTGGTGCGACGGCTCTGCGGCAGCTGCCGGCGACGGGTCGACCCCTCCGAGGGCGAAGGGCTGACGCCGCTGGACGAAGGGCTGGCCCCGGAGGAGCAGGTCTTTTTCCGGGCGGTCGGCTGCGACGCTTGTGAGTCCGAAGGCTACGATCGGATGATCTGCCTACCGGAGATCTTGAGCGGCAATCCGCCGCTGCGTCAGGCGATCGCCGAGCGGGGGAGCGGGGCCTCGCTCGAACAGATCGCCGTGGAAAGCGGCATGCTGACCATGGCCAACGCGGCCTTGCGGCGGATCAATCAGGGACTGATCACGCCGCAGGATGGCGGGCGGGTGTTGGGGGATCCCCGCATCCGGGCGCTGGCAACCCGGGCGGTCGAATTGGGCGAACGGGAAGCGGGACCGTTCGGGGCTTGAGACGCGCGTGCGCCCGCCGAATGGCTGGTCGAAGAATCGCCGGGTGCGGGTCGCAGGAGATTGCTGGTCCACCGCACGCTGCCGGCCGGCAAGCACGCCGCCGCCGAGGTGGCAGGGAACTATCCGCGGCGGATGTGCGATCCTTTGAAGTTGACCTGAATCCGGTAGACCGTTTTTTCCCGGCGTTCGATCTCCCCGCTGTGCAGGTCGACCCGGATCGGGATCTCCTGAATGTGCTTATCGACCACGGCGTGGAAGCCGCGCTCGGAAAAGACGTCGATCAGCATCGACAAAGCGAGCGGGTCTTCAAAAATCGCCGCCTCGGAATTGACGTGGGCGCGTCCCGACAGCGCGTGCCGCTTGATGATCGGCATGAACTTCTTTTCGATCATCGCCACCACGCGGGCGAAGAGGTCGGGGAACTCGAGCACGTACCCATCGAGCCGTTTCACCAGTTCCTGGCGCGCATGCAGCACGATCTCTTCGGCCAAGGGCAGCGGTTGCAGCTGGTCGTAAGTCCGCGGGTCGAGTTCCAGAGAGCTTTGATACTGCAGTTCCTTCAGGATATTCTCTTCGACTTCGGCGATCGGTCCTTCGGCGTTGATGAAGTGATAGTGGTAGATCTCCTTGAGCGACTGCAAGGCATCCCAGGTCTGTTCCTTGAAGACCCGGTAGCGGCGGCGGGCCGTCTCTTCGCTGAGGTCGGTCGCCCGCGAGGGGAGCTTCACGCCGACGCCCGTTTCGACGACCTCTCGGTTGTGCTCGGCGACCTCCCGTCCTCGTTTCAGCTGCCGATCGACACTCGTCTGCTCGCTGACAAACAGGACCATCGCGTGGATCGTGGGACGACGGAAATTGATCGCCAGCGGCGTATCGGCGAATTCGTTGTGCAGTTGCGTGATCTTGTCGACCAACAGTTTCAAGCACTCGACCTGGACGCGGGTGCGAGGAAACCCGTCCAGCACCGCGCCGTCGCGAAAGTCTTCTTCCAGCAATTTCCGCAGGAGGATGCTGACGACTTCCTTGTCGCCCACCATGTTCCCCGCATCCTTGATCTTCCGCGCTTCGGGACTGTCGAGCAGCTCGCTGACGACGATCGGAGGACAGGTCAGGCCACGCGCTTTCATCGTGAACCGCGTATGGGTCCCCTTCCCCGCGCCGGGCGCACCGCCGAGCAGGATCAACTCTTTGGGAAAGCGGAGGTTCTCATGCCCGACCCGTTCTTCCAGATCCTCCCAGACCGTTTTGAAAATCAGCTGGGCATCTTTGATTTCGAGGTCGACCGTCTCTCCGGCAGCCGTCTTGGCGGGCACCGGAGGGTTGGAGACGTTGACGTTGACGCGAGGTTTGGGGGCAGGCATGGGCGCAAGGGGCAAGCGGGACCGCACGGGAGCCCAGTCGGTTCCGGCGGTGGGGCGGGCGAAAAACGCCATCGTGACGGTGATCGCCGCCAGCGACAAGATCCGCTGCCCCCCGGACGCGTGGACAAAGGCGGGCGGAGCCGCCAAAATCGAGCCCACGGGAGCGGGGGACCGTCCGGCTTGCCATCCGCGTCCGCTCTGCGAATGCCCCCTTTTCCGAACACCTGAACGATGCAGCTCGATCCCACGGAGATGTCCACCCGGGACCTGTACACCAAAATGGTGCAGGTGATCACGCCCCGGCCGATCGCTTGGGTTTCCACCCGCTCGGCCGCCGGGGTTCCCAATTTGGCCCCCTTCAGTTTTTTCAGCGGCGTGGGCGCCAAGCCGCCGACGGTGCTGTTTTGTCCGGTCAATCAGCGGGATGGCCAGCCCAAGGATACCCTTCGCAATGTCCGGGAGACTGGTGAATTTGTCGTCAACATCGTCTCGCACCGCCTGGTCGAAGCGATGAATCAGTCGTCAGCGGCCTATCCCGCAGAGGTCAACGAGTTTTCCGCGATCGGTCTGCAGGAGGCGCCGTCGACCCGCCTGACAGCCCCGCGGGTCGCGGAGGCGGCCGTCAGTCTGGAATGCCGGCTCCACGAAGCGATCACGTTGGGGACCGGGCCCGGGGGAGCCAACATCGTGATCGGCCGGATCGTCCAGTGGCACCTGGAGGATCGCTTGCTCGATCCCGACGGGACGATTTCCGCCGAGCGGCTCGATACGGTGGGGCGGATGGGCGGGACCGGCTATGTCCGCACCACCGATCGCTTCGATTTGCCGCGTCCCCAAGCGTAACCGCCCTCCACCCTCAGCCACGGTCAGCCGATGCAACATGAACGTTTTGATGGCTTGATCGCCGCCACGGTAACGCCGATGGATGCGAGCGGTGCGTTGGCGCTGGATCGCCTGCCGCCGCTGGTGGAAAAATTGTCCGCCGACGGCGTCGTCGGGATGTTCGCCTGCGGGAGCACCGGCGAAGGGCTTTCGCTGACGATCGACGAACGCCAGGCGACGCTCGAAGCGACCCTCGCCTTGGCCCGCGGGCGGATGCGGACAATCGCTCATGTCGGGCACAATTCGTTGGCCGCAGCGGCGGATTTGGCGCGGCATGCCCAGGCAGCCGGGGCAGACGCTGTGGCGGCGACCAGCCCTTCTTATTTCAAGCCGCCCGATATCACGACGCTGGTCGATTCGATGGCCGCGGTGGCCGAGGCGGCCCCGGCGTTGCCGTTTTACTATTACCACATCCCCGGCTTGACC
>CAYNVI010000477.1:0-4167 GCA_964400585.1 uncultured Pirellulaceae bacterium
GTCCGCGGCTTCTTTGTCCGCGGCTTCTTTGTCCGCGGCTTCTTTGTCCGCGGCTGCTTTCTCGGCGGCTTCTTTGTCGGCCGCTTCTTTGTCGGCGGCTTCTTCTACGGGGGCGGCGTCGGGATCGCCCCAGCCCCATTTTTGTTCAACGACTTGGACCCCATCCTTCCGCGTCCCGACCAGCAGGCTGCCGGCATCGGTCCAGCAGAGTGCCCAGACGCCGCTGGGAGCCTCCAGCGGCGTGCCCAACGCCGAACCGTCGCCGCTGAGCAGATGGATCCGCCCCCCCAACTCCGCTGCCGCGATGACTCCTTGGCGATTGCGGGTTACCGCGGTGACCCAGTCGGACGCCTTGGCGATCGAGGTCGCCTTCGCCTCGGGTTGGACCGGCATCTGATAGACATGATTATCGGCGGCTCCGGCCAGCAATTTCTTTCCGTCGGCGGTGAAGCAGACGCTCCAGACCGCCTCCTCGGAAACCTGTACTTCGCCCATGGCATCGAGTTTCGGCCAATTCAGGAAATGGACGTGGCCGGCTCCATCGGCAACCGCAACCGTCTTCCCATCGGGCGAGAAGGCCAGGTCCATCACCGCACTCGCGTCCAACTCGACCGAATTGCCCACCTTGCCGGCGGCGACATCCCAAACGAACAACTTGCCCGCTTCGTTGGCAGCCAGCAGTTGCTTGCCGTCCGGACTGCAGGCCAAGGTCCGCGTCCAGCGTTCGAAGACTTCGTCATGGCGTTGCGGTTTCTGTTCGGCCACGTTGTAAACGGTCAAATTCCCTCGGTAATCCGAAGCAAAGACCCGCGAGCCATCAGGCGAAGCGGCGACGGCCCAGCTGGCCACCGGATGCGCAAACGCAACCTCCGTCCGATTCGGCGCCTGCGGCGTCGCGGTCAGGACGGTCGATTCGCGGAGCAGAAGGCCGCTGGCCGTCGCCATGACCAAGCTGGGGGAATCGCCTTCGAGCAGCGCCAACGAGGTCACCCACCGATCCTGCTCGTCGGCCTCGGTAGCGGCCGGTTCGTCGGCCGCCCGAGCGGCCTGAGGAAGCGTTCCCGCCAGGGACAGCGAGGAGACCAACCCGATCGTCAGGAAAAGCCGGGAAGGGACGCGGAGGCAGGGGGTGATCAACTGCATGGTGTTCATCTTGGTTACCAGGAAAGCTTGAAGGAGGGTCGGATCGTGATTGTCTTCGCAGGAAACGTCGCGGTGCTGCAAGGGGCGGCTATTCGCAATGGGCAAGGGCCAACAGGGCGTAGGCGGTGACCAACTGCGAGTCGCCCTCCATCCAGCGGGCGTTCGCCTCGTTGACCCAGGAACCGTCGCTCTGCTGATCGGCCGCCAAGGTCGCGACCAATTCCGCACTCCAGTCGTGCGCGGTGCCGTCGGCATCTTCCAAAATTTCGATCTCGGCGACGTCCAGGGCCTTGGCCAAGGTGTGGTAGTAGTAATACAGGCCGGCTTGGCCCATCCCGGGGTTGCGATCGAGGGCATAATTTTTCCGCAAAAACGCAAGGGCCGCTTCGACCCGCGGGTCCTCCTTGTCGACTCCGGCGTAGATCATGCTCTTCAATCCCGCATAGGTCATCGAACCATAGCTGCGGAGACCGCCCGAGGGAGTTTGGCCCGCTTGGCTTTGGCCCCCGGCGGCCGGCGTGTAGTAGAAGCCGCCGTCGTTGACTTTCGCGGCGAAGGCGGTGTCGTTGTAACTGGTCTCCAGGTTTTGCGTCCGCGAGACGAAGATCAACGCTTTCTGAATCGCTTCGTCTTCGGGACCGTTGCCGAGTTCACGCAGGGCTTCGATCATGAAGGCCGTATTGGAGAGGTCGGGACGCTGATGACTGCCGTAGCCCGCGCCGCCGTAGGCGTTGTCCGAGGGCTCGGTGCCTTCTTTTTCGTCCCACTGCAGCCCCTTCAAAAAAGCTTCCGCTTTGCCGAGCAGGGCATCGTAGCGACCGTCGCGGTTCGCCGTGTCAAAGGCCTGAACCGCCACGCACGTCTCGTAGTTGCGATGCTGGGAGCCGGCGGAATAGATCCCCCCGTCCGGACGGACTTGGGTTTCCAGGAAAGCCAACGCATCGACCACCACCGGATCGTTGATCGCTTGCGGACGGTTTTCCAAAATGGCCGAGACGCACAGGCCGGTGATCGCGCTGCCGCTTTGCCCGCTAAAGGACCCATCGTCGGCTTGCCCGCGGACCCGCAGGTACTCGATCCCTTGCTCGATCGTTTGCTGTCGTGTCGTTTCGTCCGCCAAGCCGTCCGCCCAGCCGACCGGCGACCACGAGGTGCCAAGCAGGACCAGGACCGACCATAGAGCGAGAGCACGAGTCATATGCGGAAGCCTCTCCATCCATCGAACGAAATCAAAAACAGGCGGAAAACGTTGCCTCGAGGCCCCCATTCTAGGCGGCCGTCCGAACCGTTGCACGCCTCACGCCCTGAGAAATCTCGCTGTAAATTCTCTTCGCCCCCGACGGTTCGGTGACATTTTTGTCAACGGAGCGGCCCAAGCCGCCCGGTATTTCTTAAGGATTTTCTTTGCGGAACCGGACGGCTCGCGCCGTTTTGCTACAAAGGAAGCGGCATGGAGCGCTAGTCACGGTTTTTTCCTGAAGAGCCGGCGGCTAGCGCCGAAACCGCTCACATGAAACCGGACGGCTCGCGCCGTTTTGCAAAGGGACCTCGGCGGAGATGGTCCGCGCTGCCTGTAACGTTCACGCGGTTTATTTGGCGGGGGTCCCGGCTACAGACTGGCGCCGTCCGCCTTTGGGAAAACTTGCCCAACCGGGCAGGCCGACAGAATGTTAAGCAGCGGGCGGTAGAAAACTGTCGTACGTCTCTTGGTCGTCCCCGCCAAACCCTCCCCCGCAAACCCCCGTCCCGACCGCGAATCCATGTCGACTGCCCCCCGTTCTGCCGACGCCGCCCACGTCTCGCAACCTCCGGTGGAAGGAAGGCAAGCGGGCGACGAGGCAGGTTTGCAGGCCGCCCGAGTCGACCACGCCCATGACAAAGTGCCGGGGCGGGCAGCCGCTAAACGAGCGGGGCGGCAAGGCGGCGGCGCATGCTCGCCGGCAACACCGCCTCGGCCAGAGGAAGGCGGCACCGACGCCGAGCGATGGCTGCAGCTCCACGCCGCCGATCTGATCGACCGCTTGCAGCAGACCGCGGAAACCCTCGACGCCCGCGAAGCTCGGTTGCATGCGCAAATCGCGATGCACGAACGCCGCGAGCGCGCCTTTCGCTTATGGAGCGACTCGCAGCGGCAAGAACTGAGCGAATTGCATCACGAAGCGGCGCGGCTGCGCGACCGCTTGCAAGCCGAAGCGCGGCGACTGGTGCTGGCCGAGCGGGCCCCGTAAGCCCACCACGAAAAGAAAACGGGTGCCACGCCTGGGCTGACGAAAAGGTGCCAAGCTAGGCAACCGCAGGCGTTGGTGGTGGGTCGATGTCGTGACGCGGGATCGGTTGCTACGACGGGAGCAGGGGGCTGGACGGGAGCCGTCACCCAGAATGCACAAAGGCGTCCCCCGGTCGTGCCTGGGGACGCCTCCGCAAAGCGCTTGGTCGGTCGGGCTTAGTGCCTCTCCGGAAAGCCCCTCACCCTACCCCTCTTCCCCGCTGCGCGGGGCGAGAGGGAACGAAAGGAGCCGCTGCACGGCCAGTTCGCTGGTTTCCGGATAGGCTCTTAGCGGGCGAGACGTGCCGCGGCGCTGTAATCGGGCGCTTCGCTGCCGTCCTGCTCGCGTTCGCTCACCGACGGGTCCTCGACCAGGTTTTCGACATAGCCGACCACCATCATCGCCTGGCGAAGCTCGATCGGCGAGAAGAACCGAATGTTGCCGGTGTAACGGCTTTCCACCCGATTCTTGACCGCCAACTGCTGCCAGCTGAGCTTGTCGGTCAGGTGCCAGGCGGCCGCTTGGGCGGTGTTCTGCGCGATTTGCTTTTTACCGAGCAAGGCACAGACCGCCTGGACGCGTGCGTCCTGGGTGACCACGTCGAGGGGGACAATTTTGTAAGCCATCTTGGGGTTGGGATCGGGACGATCGTGCTGCAAGCAGACCGCGGCAACCTTCATCTTCTGAGCACGTTCCGGCTCGACACGCATCATGCCGCCCATGCCCATGCCACCCATGCCGCCCATGCCTCCCATGC
>CAYNVI010000478.1:0-4161 GCA_964400585.1 uncultured Pirellulaceae bacterium
GCGGAATTCGGGGAAGAAGCAGCCGCTCCCGCCGAGGCGGAACCCGCGGCGGAACCCGCCGCCGAGGGGGATGGCGAAGCGGCCGCCGACGGTGGTGGTAATGGTGGAGGGGGCGAGGCTGCCGCCGGTGGCAACGCCCCGGCCGACAGCGCGGCCAGCCAAAGCGTTCTCGGCTGGACCGTCAAATCGCTCGGCTGGACCTACCTGCTGGTCTTCCTGGCGATCTCCTTCACACTCGTCTCCCTGCTGGTGATGAACCTGTTGACGGCCCGCCGAGAAAACCTGGTCCCGCAGGAACTGGTCGACAGCTTCGAAGAGAAACTGAACGAAAAAGACATTCAGGGGGCCTACGACCTGGCCCGCACCGACGAATCGGTCCTTGGCCAGGTCCTCTCCGCCGGCCTCGCCAAACTCGCGCGCGGCTATGAGAAGGCGATCGAAGGGATGCAGGAAGTCGGCGAAGAGGAGAGCATGAAGCTGGAACATCGCCTCAGCTACATGGCCCTGATCGGCAACCTCAGCCCGATGATCGGGTTGTTTGGAACGGTCCAGGGGATGATCGCTTCGTTCCAAGTCATCGCCACCGGCGGGGCGACGCCCAAACCGGCCGAACTGGCCGGCGGGATCTCGACTGCCCTCTTCACCACCCTGGTCGGCTTGGCGATCGCGATCCCCGCCCTCGCCGCCTACAACATCCTCCGCAACCGCGTTTCCCGGCTGCTCCTCGAAGTCGGCGTCACCAGCGAAAACCTGATGAGCCGGTTCGAAGACGTCCAGCCCCCGTCGGTAAAGAAGTAGGCCCGACCGATGCAAGTCAAAAACAAAAAGACCGAATTGGCCGAAGCGGACCTGACGCCGATGATCGACATGACCTTCCAGTTGATCGCCTTCTTCATGGTGCTGATCAACTTTTCGCAAACCGAAGCGAACGAGGAGGTCAAATTGCCGAGCAGTCAGCTGGTCAAGCCGCCCGAGGCCCCGATCGAATTCCCGATCATCCTGCATGTCGCCCAGGATGGACGGGTCATCCTGGGAGGCGACGAGTACACCGCCGAAACGTTGAACCTCGGCCTCCGGAACGAACAATATGTGCTGGAAGCCGAAGGCAAGAGCAACAGCGAGGCGAACCTGATCATCCGAGCCCATCGTGACACCGCCGCCGGGGAGGTCCAAGAAGTGATCCGGGTCGCCCAGGACATGGGCTTCGTCAACTTCGCCTTGCGTGTGAAAGAGGATCTTCGAGAGTGAAAATTCGCAACCGAGAAGGAGCGATGAAGAACGAACTGCAGATGACCAGCATGATCGATGTGGTCTTCCTGCTGCTGATCTTCTTCATCCTCACCTTCAAAATCGTCGAGATGGAAGGCGACTTCAGTATCAAGATGCCGCTGGCCGGGGATAGCAGCGCCGCGGCCGACGACCTCGACCTGCCGATCAAGCTCCGCCTGACCGCCGACCCGCAAGGACGACTGACCGCCATCCAGTTGAACGAACTCGGTCTAGGCACCGACTTCGAAGCCCTCCGCGGCAAGGTGGTCGAATTGATCGGCAGCGGCAGCGGTCCGGGCGAAGGCGACGATGGTCCCGAAGTGGAAATCGACACCGACTACAACCTCCGCTACGAATACGTGATCCAAGCGATCACGCATGTCAGCGGCTACAAACAAGACGGCGAAGTCCACAAGCTGATCGACAAGATCAAGTTCGCGCCCCCCCGTCGCTAGCTGGACAGCTAGGCGGCTCGGGTCGCCCGTGCCCTCGGCGGGCCTGCTACGCCCGCGGATGGAACTGCTGGTGCACCTTCTGCAGCCGTGAATGCTCGACGTGCGTGTAGATCTGGGTCGTTTGGATGCTGGCATGGCCGAGCATCTCTTGGACCTGGCGGAGGTCCGCGCCGCCGGCCAGCAGATGGGTCGCAAAACTGTGCCGCAGGCTGTGGGGACTGATGTCGGGATCGATCCCCGACCGGCGGGCGTAAGCCTTGACCAATCGCCACACCTGGATCCGATCGAGGGGTCGACCGGTCCGCGACAGGAAGACCGCTTCGGCCGGACCGCCTGCCCGCGCGGCCAACACCGGGCGGAGCTCGGCTTGGTATTGCTCCATCGCGACGATCGCCCGTTGGCCGATCGGGACCAGCCGTTCCTTTCCCCCTTTGCCGCGACATTTGATGTGCCGTTGCTTCAGCATCAGATCGAGAGGCCGCAACCCGCAGACCTCGGAAACCCGGCAACCGCTGGCATACAGCATTTCCAGCAGCGCCCGGTCGCGCTGCCAGAACCGATCGCGTTTGCGCGGCGACTGCAGGAACGTCTCCACCTGCTGCGGCGAGAGGACCTTCGGGACCCGTTCCCACATTTTCTGGGTGGCAACCAACTCGGCGGGATTGTCGTCGACGACCCCTTCCAGTTGCAGGTACTTGAAGAACGTCCGCACCGCCACCACGTTCCGCGAGATCGAAGCGGGAGCCAATTGCCCGCGCTGCAAACTACCGACGTACTGCGACAGCTCGTCGATCCGCAATTTGGCCATCGGCCGGCCCCCGACCCAGGTGACAAACCGTTTCAGGTCGCGGCGATACGCCTGCACGGTGTTGTCGGCCAGATGGCATTCGCCGCGCAGATAATCCAAAAAGTCATCACACAGCGACTGCGTCCGGTCCGGTCCGCCCGTCGCTCCGCCCTGTTCGCGAAGGCTCTGAAGTTTCGTACGACGCAAACGCCCGCATCCCCCCACGGCAGAAGAAAAGCTACATTACAGACGGGTCGTCCCCCTGCTTCGGCGGTTCACCTGCCTCGGCGGGCTCCGTGTGCTGATCGACGGTCTTATCGACACCTGCGTCGGCTTCGCCGCAGTCGATGGCCAGCCAGCGCGGTGGTAGCGGCTAGTCAAGAACGTCGGCTGGCACCGTTTTGCCGGCCCGCCCGCATCCTTCCCTTCATCTGTTCGGGACCCCCATGAATGTGCTCGTGATCGGAGGAGCCGGCTATGTCGGTTCCCACGCTGTTCGTCTGCTTCGCCAGCACGGCCACACGGTGTGGGTCTACGACAACCTCTCGGTCGGGCATCGCGACGCGGTGCCGGCGGCGACGCTGATCGAAGGCGAAGTCGCCGATCGCGCGCTGCTGACCGAGGTTCTCCGCGACAAACGAATCGACGCGGTGATGCACTTCGCCGCCTTCGCGCTGGTCGGGGAATCGGTTGCCGATCCGGCGATGTATTACCGCAACAACGTGATCGCCGCCCTGGAGATGCTCGATGCGATGCGGGCAGCGGGCGTCACGCGTCTCGTCTTCAGCAGCACGACCGCTACCTACGGAGCCCCCCAGACGATCCCGATCCCCGAGAGCACCCCTCAGCATCCGATCAATCCCTACGGCTTCACCAAACTGGTGATCGAGCGGGCGATGGCCGACTACGCGGCGGCCTACGGCCTCGGCTTTGCCGCCCTCCGCTACTTCAATGCCGCCGGGGCCAGCCCCGACGGCTCGATCGGCGAAGACCACCAACCCGAATCGCATCTGATCCCGATCGTCCTGCAAGTCGCCCTCGGGCAGCGGGACACGATTGCGATCTTTGGCGACGACTACCCGACCCCCGACGGCACGTGCATCCGCGACTACGTCCATGTCGACGACTTGGGAACGGCCCACCTGTCGGCCCTGGAAAAGATCCAACCGGGCAAAGGGATTTGCGTCAATCTGGGAACCGGCAACGGCCACAGTGTCCGTCAAGTGATCGACGCCTGCCGCGAGGTGACCGGGCACCCGATCCCCGCAGTGACCGCGCCCCGCCGTCCCGGCGACCCGCCCGAATTGGTCGCCGATGCGCGGCTCGCCAAACGCTTGCTCGACTGGACCCCCCGCTACCCCGACATCCGCTCGATTGTCGAAACCGCCTGGCAGTGGCATCACCACCATCCGCACGGCTACGGCGACCGGTGACAAGCCGGCGGCTGGCGCCGAAACCGCTCAGACAGCGGGGCGAAGTATGGGTACGCTTGGCGGCGGGGGGCGTTTACCAGAGGGCCGGTTTTGTCGGCACCCAGCCTCCTCTCGGCCCGTTGCCCCGGACAAAGTTGGATTAGGCTAGGGGCGGGTCCGCGTCCAAACTGAGACTTCAGGGGCGATCCCGTCAGCCGGGACCTGGCCCCTCTCTTCG